>CAZBOK010000035.1:0-19679 GCA_964493525.1 uncultured Phycisphaeraceae bacterium
GCCGAGCCCGTCGCGGTTCTTCGCGTCCGCGCGCCGATCGGCGAGGCGCACCTCGAGCCACGGTCCGCGCGCCCCGTCGTTCTCCAGCACGCGGATCTTGCCGTTCAGCTCCGCCACGACGACGTCGACGTCGCCGTCGGAGTCGAGATCGGTGAAGCACGCGCTGCGATCGCAGTGGCGCTCCGCGAGCCACGCACCGCCGCGCTCGGCATCGACCGCGCGGAAGCGCGTGCTGTCGCGCTCGAACAGCTCCGGCCGTTGATCGTGCTCCCAACCGTGCGGCTCGGTGATCTCGCGCGGATACACGTGGCCGTTGAAGATCATCAGGTCTTCGTCGCCGTCGTGGTCGAAGTCCGCGAACTCGCACGCCCACGACAGGAACGGCCGCGTGATCTGGCCGAGCCCCCACGCGATCGTGCGATCGACGAACGCCGCGTTCCCGGACGAGCTCTCGTTCAAGTAGAGCGTGTCGGTGTCGTTCATGAAGCTGGTCGTGAACACGTCGGGCCGTGCGTTGCCGTCGACGTCGCCGATCGCGATCCCCATCGTGGCGTGGCTGTGCCCGTCGGCGTCGGTCGCGAGGTCGGAGCGCCCCGCGACGTTCTCGAACGTGCCGTCGTCCTTCCGCGTGAACAGGAAGTTCGGCACCGAGTCGTTGCCGACGAACACGTCCTGCCGCCCGTCGCCGTCGAAGTCGAGGATGACGACGCCGAGCCCGTAGCTCGGCGGCACGTCGCGGATTCCGCTCGACCCGCTCCAGTCCTCGAACGTCCCGTCGCCGCGGTTGCGGTACAGGACGTCCGCGGCCGGCGGCAGGCCCGACGGTCCGGCGAACACCGGCACGCCGAGGAAGACGTCGCCCTTCGGCGGATGCGCGGCGTCGAAGTCGAGATAGTTCGCGACGTACAGATCGAGGTCGCCGTCCTGATCGAGGTCGCCGAACGCGGCCGCCGTGCTCCACGCGGTGCAGCCGACGCCCGCCGCGTCCGTCGTCTCGGTGAAGCGCCCGCCGTCGTTCCGCAGGAGCGCGTTCTTGCCGTAGCAGCACACGTAGACGTCCTGGTCGCCGTCCGCGTCGGTGTCGGCGACCGCGCAGCCGTAACCCCAGCGGCGGAACTCGAGGCCCGACTCCTTCGTCGCGTCGTGAAACCGCAGCGCGCCGTCGTTCGAGAACAGCCGGCAGCCGGGGCCCTGATTCGGCGCATCGAGCGTCGCGCCGTTCGGCACGAAGAGGTCGGTGTCGCCGTCGCCGTCCGCGTCGAACGCGGCGAGTCCGCCGCCCTTCACCTCGAGGATCTGCGTCGACGGAGTGCGCCCCGACGTCAACGCGAAGTCGATCCCGCTCTTCACGGTCGCGTCGGTGAAGTGGAGCACGGATGCACCGCGCGGGCCGGACGGACCGTGATCGCCGCACCCGGCCGCGATGCCAGCGACGAGCGCGAGCGCGATGGATCGACGTCGGGCGCTCACGGCCGCGACCTCCGCTTCTCGTCGGCGGCCGCGCGCGCGCGGTCGGCGGCGGCGCGCGCCTCGTCCGCGGCCCGCGAATCGCCGAGGCGATCGAGCACCTTCGAGAGTCGGAACCACGCCTCGTACGCGGTCGGATCGAGCTGCACGCACTGCTGGTAGTGCGAGCGCGCCGACGCGAGATCGTCCTTCGCTTCGAGCAGGTCGGCGAGGCGCGCGTGCGATTTCGCGATGTCCTGCGTGGCGCCGCGATCTCCCGCCCTGCCGGCGTCGGTCGCCGCCGCGATCACCTCGCCGAGCCGCCGCATCGCGTCGTCGACGCGGCCGTCCTCCGCGTCGCATTGCGCGAGGCCGTAGTTCGCGTCGTACTTCGCGGGATTCAACTCGAGCGTCGCCGCGAACGCGGCGCGCGCGACGTCGATGCGTCCGAGGTAGAAGAGCGCCCACCCGTAGAAATAGAGGACCTGGTACGCGTTCGGGAACGCGGGCCGGGCGGCGAGCACCTGCTCGTAGAGCGGCAGCGCCTCCGCGTAGCGCCGCTCCTTGTGATGCGTGAGCGCGACGTAGAAGACCGGCTGCAGGAGCGTCGGATCATCGGCGCGGATCTTCTCGAGCAGGTCGCGTGCGACGCGCCAGCGCTGCGTCGCGAGGAGCTTCTCCGCCTCGTTCAGGCGCGGATCGAGCCGCTCGTTCTTGCCGGCGGCGATCGCATCGCGGATGCGATCGCGCGCGGAGTTCACGAACGCGACCGTGCCGACACCGGTCGCGGGCGCGGCCGGCGAGTCGGTCGGACGATCGCACGCGGCGAGGGAGATGGCGACGATCAGCGCTCGAGAGATGCGGGGACGAAGCACCGCGGGATGATAGCTGCGGTATATGGGGGGCATGTCGAGCGGCGAGCGAGAACGCGAAGGACCCGAGCTCGAATGGAAGCTGCGGTTGCCGCGCGCCGAGCGCGTCGCGGCGTTGTTCGCCGCGTTCGCGAACGGCGTCGGCGGTCGGCTCGTGGTCGGTCGCCGCGACGACGGCTCGGTCGCGGGCGTCGAGGATCCGCAGCGCGTGCGGGACGACGTCGTCGCGATCGCGCGCGAGCTCGTGGACCCGCCGGTGCGCGTCCAGGTCGCGCGCCGGGAGAAAGACGGGCGATGGATCGTCGAGGTCGACGTGAAGGCCGCGGACGCGCGGCCGGTGCGCGCGATGTCGGCGGAGGGGAAGTACCGGGTTCACGTGCGCGACGGCAGCTCGACGCGGCGGGCGAGCGCGGACGAAGAGCGCGCGTTGGTCGGCGCCGATCGGGCGGAGCGGCCGGATGACGACGGGTTCGCCGCGCTCCGTGCGCTGGCGCGGCTCGGACGGGCGAATCTCGGCGATCTGGCTCGGAGCTTACGCTGGTCGCCCCGCCGGACGAGGCGCGCCGCCGTGCAGTTGGCGCACGCCGGGTCGGCATCGGAAGCGGCGGACGGTCGGTGGTGGATCACGCCGCGCGGTCATCGCGCGCTCGCGCGTTCGGGAGGATCTCGATGAGGGTGCTGGAAGCCGACGATCGGCTCCTGATGGTGCGCGCCGACAAGGGCGAGGAGGTGACCGAGATCCTCCGCCGCGTCGCGCGCGAGCGGAAGATCGCATCGGCCGCGATCACCGGGCTCGGCGCGCTCGACCGCGTGCGCATGGCGTATTTCGACGCGGTGGAGAAGCAGTACCTGCCGCGCGACTTCCCGGAGGTGTTCGAGCTGATCAGCTTCACCGGCAACCTCGGCTGGTTCGAAGGGGAACCGTTCCTGCACGCGCACGTGGTGATCTCGGACCGCGAGTTCCGCTGCTTCGCCGGCCACCTCCTGTCGGCGCGCGTCGCGGTGACCGTCGAGCTGATGCTGCGCGTCGGCGAGCGGACGCTGCATCGCGCGATGAACCCGGAGATCGGCGTGAAGGAGCAGAAGATCGAGCTGGAGCGCCCGCAGTGAATGTCCTCGTGACGGGAGCATCCGGTCTGCTCGGCAGCCACCTCGTCGAGCAACTGCTCGCCGCGGGACACGCGGTGACCGGGACGTTCCACGAGCACGCGGAGCGCGCGCCCGCGCGCGAGCGGTTCACGCCGGTCGCCCTCGATCTCGCCGACGAGCGCTCGATCGAGACCGCGTTCCGCGCGTCGTGGCCGGATGCCGTGCTGCATGGCGCCGCGATGTCGGAGCTGAAAGCGTGCGAGACCGACCCCGACCGCGCCACGCTCGTGAACGTGCGCTCGACGGAGAAGCTCGCGCGGCTCTCCGCCGCGCTCGGCGCGCGCTTCGTGTTCTTCTCGACCGATCAGGTGTTCGACGGCACGCGCGGCAACTACTCCGAGTCCGACTCCGTCGCGCCGATCCATCACTACGGCAAGACGAAGGTCGACGCGGAGGAGGCGGCGTGGCGGCACCATCCGTCCGCGACGGTGCTGCGCCTCGCGCTCCTGTTCGGCACGAGCCCGTCGGCCGACCGCTCGGCGTCCGAGAAGATCGCGCGCGATCTCGCGAGCGGCCGTCCCACGCGCCTCTTCACCGACGAGATCCGCACGCCGCTCCTCGTCGACGACGCAGCGCGGGTCGCCGTCGATCTGCTCGAAGCGCGCGACCTGCCGCTGCTGCACGTCGGCGGTCCCGATCGCGTCTCGCGCCACGAGTTCGGTCTGCGCGTCGCGCGGGCGTTCGGGCTGCCCGCGGATCACATCGAGACCGCGCGCCTCGAGGACGCCGACCTGGTGCCGAAGCGGCCGCGTGATCTGTCGTTCGACACGCGCAAGCTCGCGGTCAGCGTGCGCCGTCCGCCGCGCGGGATCGACGCCGCGCTCGCGACGGTGAAGGTGCGCGCGTGAAGTACGCGATCGTCGTCCTCGCCGGAGCGGCCGGCTCGGCGAGCGCGCGGCTCGGCGGCAAGACGCCGCTCGCCGCGGCGCGCAAGGACGCGCTCGACGCGCTCGCCCGCGCCGGCCGCGTCGGCGTGGCGCGGTTCACGCGGCCGGGCGCGCACGCTGGTTCGGAGCGCGCGCTGCTCGCGTTGCTCGGCTGCGATCCGGACGAACATCCGATCGCGCGCGGACCGCTCGAAGCGCTCGGCGCCGGCGTGCCGCTCACTCCCGACGACTTCGCGGCGTCCGGCAGCCTGGTCACCATCGTCGACGACCGCGTGGTCGACCTCACGGCCGGACGGATCTCGTCGATCGAAGCGCGCGCGCTGCTCGACGTCATCGCCGCCGGCGCGACGAGCGCGGGCGACGCGAGCCTGCGATTCGCGCACCTGAACCGCCACCGTTTCGTCGTCGTCGTGAGCGGCGGGCGCACGCTCGAGATCGCGACCGACCCGCCGCACGCCGCGCGCACGCAGTCGGCCCGCCTCGCGTACCCGCGCGGCAAGGACGCGGCGCGCTTCGAGCGCGTGCTCGATCAGGCAGCGGAAGCGCTGCGACTCCACGACGTGAACCGCGTGCGCATCGACCTTGGCGAGAACCCGGCGAACGGCGCGTGGCTGTGGGGCGCGGGCGCCGATCGCCCGATCCCGTCGTTCGAGCGCACTTTCTTCCTGCGCGCGGGCGCCGTCGCCGGCGCGCCGCTCGCCCGCGGCGTGGCGACGAAGCTCGGGCTCTCGCGCATCGAAGTTCCGGGCAACCCCGGCGCCACCGGCGACGTCGACACCGACCTCGATGCGAAGGCGCGCGCGGCGTCCGAGGCGCTCGACACGCACGACCTCGTGTTCGTCCACGTGCAGGCGCCGCGCGAGACGCAGCACGCGGAGTCCGTGGAGCGGACGGTCGAGTCGATCGAGTCGATCGACGCGCGGCTGATCGCGCCGCTCGCGACCGCGCTCGCGCGATTCCCGCGCTGGCGGATCCTCGTCGCGTCCGACCACGGCGCGCCGGACGACCCGGGTCTCGCGCCGTTCCTCGTCGCGGGCGACGCCATCCAGGCCGTGCGCGGCTGGCCGTTCGACGAGGAGCACGCGACGAAAAGCGAATTTCGCGTCGAGGAAGGCGCGAAGCTGTGCGAGTGGTTCATCGGCTGAGGGATGGTCGCTGAGCTTCGAAGGAGCACCGTCATGGCACGTCGAATCGACTACGACCGGATCGCGCCCGATGCGGTCAAGTCGCTCTACGCGACGCACACTTATCTCACGGCGGCCTCGATCCCGGCGCGGATGCGCGCGCTGATCGACCTCCGCGTATCACAGATCAACGGCTGCGCGTACTGCTGCGACATGCACTCGCAGGAAGCGCGGCGCGCCGGCGAGTCGCAACAGCGGCTCGACGTGCTGGCGGCGTGGCGCGAGGCCGGGCTGTTCGACGAGAAGGAACGTGCGGCGCTCGACTGGGCGGAGTCCGTGACGAACGTCGCTCGCACCGGCGTCCCCGACGCGGTGTTCGAGGAGTTGAAGCGCCATTGGTCGGAGCAGGAGATCGTCGACTTGACGCTGGTGGTCGCCGCGATCAACGCGTGGAACCGGATCGCGATCAGCCTGCGGCAGGGGCCGCCGGTGCGCACGCCGCGGCCGGACGCGAAGGTCTGAGCCGAATCGGGCCGGCGGTCCCGCGCGGGATTAGAATCCCGCGGCCACGTCCTTCGGAGTCGTCCATGCGCGCCGCGATCCTGGCATCCCTCGTGACCGCGCTCGCGCTCGCGCCGTTCGCGCCGGTTTCATCCGGCCAATCGTCGCAGCTCTTCAACACGCAGGTCGCGACCGGCAACGGTCCCTATCGATCGGGCGCACACTGGTACCTCGCGGAGGACGAGTCGACGCGCGGGGTCGACCGGAACGGCGACGGCGATCTCGCGGATCGCGTGACGCACGTGGTCGACTCGGCCGCGCACACCGTCAGCGTGATTCCACTGGCAGCGCAGAAGTCGTCGTCCAACCTCGTGCGGGAAGGCGGCGACTTCCAGGTGATCCCGGTGTCCGAGGCCGACCACTTCAACGCGGACCTGAACGGCGACGGCGCGGTGAACGACACGGTGCTGTTCTTCCGCCGCATCTCGACCGGCGTGATCACCGTGGTGCCGCTCGCGATCCAGAGCTTCTCGATCGCCGCCGACGGCTCGGTCGCGTCCGCGGTCGTGATCGAATCGTTCCAGGGCGCCGACCTCAACGCCGACGGCGACTTCTCGGACACTTTGATCGTGCGCATCGTGCCGGGCACGTCGACGTGGACGGTGATCAGTCCCATTTACCAGGTCCCCACGGTGCAGATCGCTCTGAACGGCGGGGACATCCTGTTCGACGTGCGAGAAGTCTTCGCCTCGATCGACGCGAACGGCGACGGCGACAAGAACGACGACGTGCTGCGACTCTGGCGCGCCGCGAGCGGCTCGTTCACGAACCTCCCGCTGACGAACGCGAACGCAGCGTGGAACGTCACCGTGACGCCGTCCCAGAACGCGTTCGTCTACGCGTATCGCGAAGGCTCGCAGGGCGTCGGCGACCTGAACGGCGACGGAGACGCGTTCGACTTCGTGCCGGTCATCGTCGACCGCGCGAGCTTGACGTTCACCAGCAGCCACGGCGCGGTCGATCAGCTCGAGACCGATCTCTACGTCGCGCTCGACGATCAATACCTCGTGACGCAGGTCCACGAGGCGTCGCAGGGCGCCGACCTGAACGGCGACGGCGATACCAACGACAAGATCCCGTTCGTGACGACCCTCGCGACCGGCGTCACGGCGAGTTGCGGCGAGGCGATCGAGCTGCGCAGCGAGATCGTGATGGGGACCGGCTGGTTCGCCTACCTCATCGTCGAGAACTTCACGACGCCGCAGATCGACGTGAACGGCGACGGCGACACGTTCGACGCCATCCCGATCGTGCGGATCCTCGCGCCCGGAGTCGCGGGCGAGCGCATCCCGATCCCGCACGCGGTCCAACTGCAGGGCGCGGCCTCCGTCCAGGTGCGACCGCTGCGCGCGGTGGGGACGCAGCTCGCGATCACCGTCGACGAGTCGCTCAACAACCTCACGGACTTCGACTACGACAGCGACGGCGTCGACCAGGTCCCGTTCGTGTTCGACGTGCCGTCGCGACGGATGATGAACCTCGCGTGCGCGCAGAGCGGACTCTCGCTCTCGAAGCCGGGCGCCACGCTCCTCGCGGTCACCGTGAACGAGGCGGCGAACAACAACCACGATCTGAACGGCGACGGCGACGCGCTCGACGCCGTCACCTCGGTGTATGACTCCCGCTCGGGCGCGCTGCTGAACGCGGGGTTCGCGACCTTCTACGTCTCGGCGTCGGCCGCCAACGAGATGATGATCTGGGCCTGGGAGGCCGGGCAGTCCGCCGACCTGAACGGCAACGGCAACCAGAACGACATCGTGAACGTGCTCTACACGCCGACCGCGCTCGGCTGCGGCGCGTTCGAGCTCTACGGCAACGGCTGTGCGACGAGCGAAGGGCGGGTCCCGCAGCTCGAAGCGCACGGCTGCGCGCAAATCGGCGGTCCGATCCGTCTGCAGGTGCGCGGTGCGATCGTCGGCCAGTCTGCGTTCCTCGTGCTCGGCAACGGCCGCGGCAACGCGCCGCTCGGCGGCGGGTGCACGCTGCTCGTCTCCCCGCTGCTCCCGTTCGCGTTCGGTCCGATCTTCCTGCCTTCGAACGGGATGATGGGCGGCGCCGTCGCGCTCGACACGATCATCCCGCCGGGGTCGGTCCCCGGGTCGATCTGCGTGCAGGCGATCGTGAGTGATCCGGGATTGCCGAAGGGCTTCGCCGCGACGAATGGGTTGGAGCTGACGATCGTGCCGTGAGCGGGCTCCGGGCCCGTCTTCAATACCGCCAGCTCGTGACGTCCGCGCCCTTCGGCGCGGTCTGCTCGATCCGCTTCAGGATCTCGTCGAGGTACATCACGTGGTACCGCAGCCGCGAGATCGCGTTCGGTCGCTCATGGTCGCCGTTCCAGCAGTGCTCCGCGCGCAGCTCGTAGTCGACGACGCCGCCGTACGGCGGATCGGTCGTCCCCTTCAGGAACGTCTCCATCAGCGAGACCGCGTTGTCGAGGTAGTAGTTGTCCATCGTGCCGCAGTAGATGTGGATCTTGCCGATCAGCTTCGGGCCAAGCGTCTTCCAGTCGCGCTCGAGGATCGCGCGCAGGTCGTAGTTCGCGCGCCACGACTCGGCGACCTGCTTGTCGATCACGCCGGTCTTCTTGTCGAAGATGCGCGCGGGATAACCGTCCGCGCCGACCGGGCTGTACACGGCTTCCCAGATGTCCCACTGCCCGCCCGAGCGCGAATGCGTGCCGAGCACGAGCTCGAGGTGGTTCGCCTGCTCCATCGTCACCGTCGGTCGGTTCATGAAGTCCCGCATCGCGGGGATCTGGATGCGGGTGAAGTCGCCGTCCTGGTAGTACGCGTTCACCGCTTCGTAGAGATTCACGAGCGCGTAGCCGCGGAAGTCGATCGGGTCGGGGCACGCGGCGAAGCAGCCGTTGAACTCGTCGGGGTAGAAGACCTGCACCGCGAGCGCTTCCCAACCGCCGGTCGAGCCGCCGTACGTGAAGCGCGCCCAACCCTGACCGATGCCGCGGAAGCGGCGCTCCACCTCGGGGAGCAGCTCCTTCATGATCGCGTCGCCGTAGGGCCCGAGGTTCGCCGAATTGACCGCGTAGGAGTCGTCGTAGTACGGGTTCGCGTGCTGCACCTTCACGACGAGGTACCGCGGGAAGTCCTTCGACGTCCACTGCCGGAAGAAGTCGTGCGCGAGCTCCTGCTGGATGCGGTTGTATCCCTCGAGTCGGAAGCGCTCGCTGTACTCGGGCTTCAGGTCCGGATCGGGCGGCGTCTCGCGGATCTCGTCGAACGTGCGCTCGAAGTGGCCGTGGTTCAGGAACAGCGGGTAGCGCGCTTCGGGATGCTCGTCGAAGCCCTCCGGCACCAGCACGATCGCGCCGAGGAACATCTCGCGGCCCCAGAACTTCGAGAGCAGCTCGCTCTTGATGCGGATGTGCTTCACGTACTTCGTGTCGGCCGGCGGCTCGATCGGCGGGACCTCCTGATCGAGCGACAGCTTCACGACGCCGCCCGCCGCCGGATCGATCGTGAGGCGTTGCGGCGTCGAGAACAGGTTGCCCGGCGCGCGCGCCCACTGCTGCCCTTCGCCGCGATCCATCGGCAGCTTCACGACGTGACCGTCGGAGCGGTGGAAGGTCTCGTAGCGGTGCAGCACCGCCTGCACGAAGTACTCGCCCTTCGGCACGTCCGCGAGTGACGCGATCGGGAAGCCGAACGTCGATGCGTCGATCACGGCCGCGGCGCCGGGCGCCAGGCCGTCGGCATCGACGCCGAACACCTGCTGCGCCTTCAGACCCTCGCGCACCTGGAAGCGCGGCTCGGTCTCGCCGGACTTCGCGAGGATCACGAGGACGCGGCCGTCGAGTGGAGCCGCGGAACGCGCGGCGGGGAACGAGACTTCGAAGCGCATGGAAGCTCCTGCGGCCGTCGTCGCCGCTGCGAAGAACGCGACCGTGAACGCGCCGAGGAGCGCGGTTGCGGGGCGATTTGTCATCGTGGGATCTCCGGTGGGACGATCAGCACTTCACGGTCTTGCGCTTCTTGCCGATCGCACCGCGTTGCTTCGCCTTGTCGATGTACGTGGCCGCGTCGGGGACCTTGCATTCCGTGTCGCCGACGTCGACCGACACGACGCCGACTTTCTTCGCGGTCGCGATCGCCGTGGCGGTCAACTCCTTCACGTAGCTCCCGACCGCGATCATGAAGCCGTTCATCGCGGAACGCACGCGGTTCGGCGCGGAGTGGATCGACTTCGCCACGCGATCGAGCAGCTTCTTGTAAGCGGGGACGTCCAGTTCCGCGTCGTCCTTCAGCGCGACGAGGCACGCGAGCGTCGACCAACCCGCGGATGCGATGCCCTCGTCCTTCGATTCGATCCACTCGAGCGCGAGCTCGTTGCCGAAGCGCCCTTCGGACGCGACCCAGGGCACGGTGTATCCGCACAGCGCGGCGCAGTTCGCGTTCTTCACCCAGCGCTGCAGGTCGGCCTTCGTCATCGCCATGTCGTCGGCGATCAACCCGGCGAGGTACATCGCGTCGTAGACGCCCGTGTCGTAGAGCGCGAGCGACAGCGCATAGTCCTTCTTCACGCGCTTCACGATCTTCTTCATCTCGGCGATCGACACCCCGAACACGGGTTCGCGGATCCCGTGACGGAGCAGCGTGCTCTTGTACGAGTCACGTCCGAGCGACTTCAGCTCGGCGAGGATCGACTTCGCGCTTTCCGTGGTCTTGGGCATCGGTGCCTCCGGGCCGGAGATTCGAGCGGATTGGACGCCCGCGCGCGAGGGGGCCTCGGGCTTCACACCGCGCTCCGAGCTTCCTCCCACGCTTCCTCGAACACGTCGTGCAGGCTGCGATACAGCGAGCTCTCCGCGTCGAGCTTGATCAACGTCTCGGTCGGCGCGTTCGGGACCACGAGTCGCAGGTGCAGCACGTCGTCGAGGAAGATCATGCGGAAGCGCCACAGCGGCGCGCTCGCCGCGGTGCGCACGACGAACCGCTTCCGCGCGTCCTTGTCGAGCTGCGCCTCGATCTCCTGCAGCGCGCGCAGCGAGCTCTCGACGCGCGCCCGCATCGCGCCGCGCAACGGCACGTCGTGCTTCACCGCTCGCTCGATCGCGTCGACCGTGGCGCTCTTCGGATCGAGCAGGAGGAAGCGCAGTCGGCCGTCGGGCTGGCGCGCGGACCACTCGAGCAGTTGCCGGAACTCCGGGTTGCCGAGGAACGACGAGAACGACGCGGCGAACACGTCCATGCGCCGCGGTCGGATCTCGGTCACCAGCTCGTAGAGCTCGCGAGTGAGTCCGCCCGCCGGCTCGTCGCTGGTCGCGAAGAACCGCACGCCCGACGTCTTGCGGATGCCGAAGAAGTCCTGCAGCACCGCGGCCGGCCGCTCGCCGTCGTCGTTCAGCACGCCGACGCGGAACATCTCGGACAGGAGCCGGATGTCCTTCACCCGGAAGAAGAACGTGCCGAGCTTGTCGTTCACCGCGGCGATCGCCTCGCGCACCGCCTTCTTCGCCGCACCGCCGCCGTCGTCACCTGCGGCGCGGATCACGCCCTCGCGCTTCAACTCCTTGAAGATCTCGTCGAACGCGACCGGTCGCACGCGCGCGCGCAGGATCCGGAGCAGCGCGACCTGGCGCGCCGGCTCGCCGCGGAACGATCTCCCCGCCGGCCGCACGATCGCTTCCTGCAGCACGCGTTCGAACACGTCCTCCGGGATCGTTGGTTCGAGGGTGGACATCCGGACGACCTCCAGGCGCGATGCGGAAGACGCCGAAGATGCCGGAGTTATCGCTTCGCTTCAACTCGTGAACTCTCGGTCGACGCTCCGCCGACATGTCGACGACGATTCCGTCAGCGGCGCAGGTCATTGTCGAATCATGTTTTACGGGTTGACGATCGCGCGATCACGGGCGAACATTCGGCCTTCATCGCCGAGGAAACATCGATGACCGCGACTCTCGACGTCACCTCCGTCCGCACCAACCCGAACAAGAGCGCGCACTACATCAAGAGCGCTCCGACGCTGAAGCAGGAGCTCGCGCGCGAGCTGCCGAAGGACGAGCTGCGTCATCTGCACCGCAAGGTCGCGGCGCTGCACTTCCTCGTCGTCGCGCGGCAGATCGCGCTGATCGCCCTCGGCACGTGGGTGAGCTACACGCGCGCCGAGTGGTACTTGTGGATCCCGGCCGCCGTGGTCGTCGGCTTCACGATCTTCAACTTCACCGTGCTCCTGCACGAAGTCGTGCACAACGCCGTGTTCGAGGAGAAGCGCCCCGGCTTCATGCGCTTCCTCGGCATCTGCTACGCGTTCCCGAGCGGGATCTCCGCGACGCAGTTCACGCGCTGGCACCTCGACCACCACGACAACCTCGGCTCGCCGGACGACGATCCGAAGCGCCACCATCTCTCGCCGAAGCGGAATGCGCGCTGGTACAAGGCGCTCTACTTCACGCCCGCGCTGTTCCCGATCTACTTCCGCGCCGCGGCGCGCGAGAACAAGACCTACGACGCGAACCTCCAGCGCACGATTCGCACGGAGCGCCTGCTCACGATCGGCGGACATCTCGCGATCCTCGCCACGCTGATCGCCACGCTCGGCGGCTGGCTCGCGTTCAAGATCTACATGGTCCCGTACTTCCTGGTGTTCCCCGTCGCGTTCGTGATGAACCGACTCGGCCAGCACTACAACGTCGACCCGTCCGATCCCGCCAAGTGGTCGACGCTCGTGAAGAGCACGCCGTTCTGGAACTTCGCGTACCTCTGGTCGAACTTCCACCTCGAGCACCACTACTTCCCGAACGTGCCGTTCTACAAGCTCGCGCGCCTGCATCGCGTGCTCGGCCCGTTCTACGCGCGGCGTCAGATGGTCCCCGTCGGCTACGGCGAGCTGCTGTGGAACTGGCTCGTCCTCAACAAGCAGCCGCACACGAAGTGGGGCTGCCGCGGGAGCTGAACCCTCCCGAGAATTCGCGTCCCCGCGCCGAGCGCGCCCCGATCTCCCGGGGGTCCGAGCCCGTGACCCCGGAGATCGCCATGAAACTCTCGATCCGCTGCGCTGCCCTGGTCGCCCTGTCCGCCGCGGGAATCCTCGTGCTCGAGCGCGCGCGCGCGTCCGTGCACTCGTTCCTCGGCATCTACCAGGTGGTCCTCGCGACGTCGCTGCCGTGGCCGGAGCTCGGCGTCGGCGCGACGCCGAACGAGCGCACGTTCATGGTCCCGGACGTCCAGAACGGTCCCCGCACGTTCGTCGACACCTACGTGAACGACTTGAACGGACCGTTCGGTCCGCAGTGGCAGGCGTTCTATGGCACGTGGGCGAAGAAGGGCGGCAAGTACGTCGCGGACGTCGGGCTCGGATTCAACCAGGCCGTCGGCGAGGACTGCCCGATGCAGGCTGCATCGATGAAGTACAAGGCGCTGCGACTCGCGGAGGACGCCGGCGTCGTCACGATCCGCGGCAAGCTCGTCGCGAAGATGCTCACGGCGCAGGGCGGTCGCACCGTGAAGACGAAGTACACGGGGAGCGTCTTCGGCACCCGGACGTTCGCGTCCGAGGAGAACTGATCGCGCCCGATTTCCGTGTCACGCGGCGGCGGCTCCGCAACCCGCTCGAGCAACGTCCACGCTCGTCCCAGACATTCACAGGAGTCCTCCGATGTCGTCCGTCCGTCGCAATTGGTCGCTGCTCGCCGTGTTCGCGCTCGTCCTCGGAGCCTTCGCAGTCACGTCGCTGCGCGCGCAGGTGGTGACGATCGCGGGCAAGGCGAAGCTGCGCGAGCCGTTCCACACGCTGATCGCGCTGCCGAACAACCAGATGACGACGATCACGAGCGTGCCGGCAGGCCGCACGCTGGTCGTGACCGACGTCGTCGCGAGCAACCGCAACTCGGCGTCGGCGCGGATCCAGATCACGCCGTTCCAGCTCATCCTCACCGTCCCCGCCGAGGACACCTTCGGGCACGCCTTCAACACGGGGCCCGTCGTGAACGGCGGCACCGATCTCCAGGCGATCAACTTGAACGGCACGCAGGACCTCGAGCTCTACGTGACCGGGTATTTCGTCAAGAACTGAAGCTCTCCGCTTCCGATGAACGTCGTCCGCGTCCGGCGGCCGCGAGGCCGTCGGGCGCGGCGTCGTTTCTCGATCGAGTGTGCGTTGGCACAATCGGGAGCGATGACCGAGCCGACGCCGCACGAATCGGAGCTGCTCGCACGGATCCGCGCACGCGGACCGCTCTGGCAGCGGTACGTGCGCGAAGAGGAAGTCGCGCGCGGCGGCATGGGCGCGGTGCTGCGCGTGCACGATCTCGACCTCGACCGCACCCTCGCGATGAAGGTGATCCTCACGCACGCGCCGCGCGGCGCTCCGACGCCGTCGCTCGCGGAGACCGCGCTCTCGCGCTTCCTCGACGAGGCGCGCATCACCGCGCAGCTCGACCACCCGGGCATCGTGCCGGTGCACGATCTCGGGCAGGACGAACGCGGCACCGTCTTCTTCACGATGAAGCTCGTCGAAGGGGAGGACCTGCGCGCGGTGTTCAAGAAGGTCGCGACCGGCGCCGAAGGCTGGAACCGCACGCGCGTGCTCGGGACGTTGCTGCGCGTCTGCGAGGCGATGCAGTACGCGCACGACAAGGGCGTGATCCACCGCGACCTGAAGCCGGGCAACGTGATGGTCGGGCGCTACGGCGAGACCTACGTGATGGATTGGGGAGTCGCGCGCGTGCTCGGCGCCGCGCCGAGCGCGCCGAGCGCGGATGCGACCGCCGCGGCGCCGTCATCGCCATCGCCGCCGCCACCGCAGGTCGGCGCGACGCCGCGCGCCGGCGCCTCGGTGTCGGCGACCCGCCGCGCCGCGCAAGCCACGCTCGAAGGCGACGTCATCGGCACGCCCGCGTTCATGGCGCCCGAGCAGGCCGACGGCCGCGTCGAGAAGGTCGGGCCGTGGAACGACATCTACTCGCTCGGCGCGTTGCTCTACCAACTGCTCGCCGGCGTCCCGCCGTACGGCGACGGCGATCATCCCCACACCGCGCTCGCGACGCTCGCGCTCGCGCGCAGCGGCCCGCCGACGCCGCTCGCGCAGCTCGCGCCCGACGCGCCGCCCGAGCTGATCGCGATCTGCGAGAAGGCGATGGCCCGCGACATCGCCGCGCGATACCCGTCGATGGGGGAGCTTGCCGCCGATCTGCGCGCCTGGCTCGAGAACCGCGTGGTGCGCGCGCACGCGATCGGACCGGCCGCGGAGCTGCGCAAGTGGGTCGCGCGCAATCGCGGCGTCGCGTCGCTCGCAGGCGTCGCGGTCGTCGTCATCGCGGGGTTGACCGCGTGGTTCGTCCACGACGTGCGCAAGGAGAAGAACGTCGCGGTCGCGGAGCGCGAGCGCGTGTTGCGCGTGTCGGACGTGAAGCGCCTGAGCGATCTCGAGGCGGAAGCCGACGAGCTGTGGCCCGCGCGTCCGGAGCAGGTGAACGCGCTCAAGGACTGGCGCGAGCGCGCGCGTGATCTCGTGTCGCGGCGCGAGCAGCACGAGGCGACGCTCGCGGAGCTGCGCGCCCGCGGCCGCCCGAAGCGTCATCCGCTGCAAGACGAGCTCGACGACCTGCGTCGCTCGCGCGCCGCGGCCGCCGGTCCGCTCACGCCGGAGCAGGCCGCGCTGCTCGATTCGAAGATCGCCGCCGACGAAGCGGAGATCGCGAAGCACCCGGCGCTCGAGTTCGACGACACGCAGACCGACTGGTGGTACGGGACGCTGCTGACGCTCGTCACCGGGCTCGACCGCCTCTCGGCCGACGATCCGTTCGGGCCGACGCTGAAGGGAATGAAGTCGCGCCTGGATCGCGCCACGACGCTCGGCAACCGCTCGGTCGCGGAGCACGGCGCGGAGTGGGACCGCACCATCGCCGAGATCGCCGACCGCGCCGCGACCCCGATCTACGATGGCCTCCGCATCACCGCGCAGGTCGGGCTCGTGCCGCTCGGCAAGGACGCGCAGAGCGGACTCGAGGAGTTCTGGATGCTCGACACCGGCGTCGCTCCGGAACGCGGCGCCGACGGGCGCCTCGTGATCGCGGGCGACACGGCGATGGTGTTCGTCCTTCTGCCCGGCGGTCAGGCCGTGATCGGGGCGCAGCGGGCCGATCCGAAAGCGCCGCGCTTCGATCCGCTCGCGGAGCCGGACGAATGGCCGCTGCGATCCGTGCGGCTCGCGCCGGTGTTCATCTCGAAGTACGAAGTCACGCAAGGGCAATGGCTCCGCGTGATGGGAGTGAACCCGAGCCACTATCCGCCGGGCGACGTCCGCGGCGGCCGCACCGTGACGCTCGCGCATCCGGTCGAGATGGTGAGCTGGTTCGACGCGCGCGAGTTCGTGAAGCGGCTCGGGCTCGCGCTGCCGACCGAGTCGCAGTGGGAGACCGCGGCGCGCGGCCGCACCGAGACGTCGTGGTGGACGGGCAACGACCCTGCGGCGATCTCGACCGCGGGCAACGTCGCGGACCGCTTCTGCCGGGACCACGGCGGACCCGCGAGCTGGAACTACGAGGACGGCATCGACGACGGACACTTCATCCACGCGCCCGTCGACGCGTTCCTTCCCAACCCGTTCGGTCTGTTCGGCACGATCGGCAACGTGATGGAGTGGTGCCTCGACACGTTCTCCGACCCGGACGTGCCGCTCCGCGACGGCGACGGCCGCCCGCTCTTCGAGGTGCGGAAGGCGCGCGTCGTCCGCGGCGGCTCGTTCGACAACGTCGCCCGCGCCTCGCGCTCCGGCTACCGCGACGCGAAATCGCCGGAGGCCGGCACCGACTACATCGGGCTCCGTCCGGTGCGCACGATCGACGGGTGAGCCGCGATCGGTCGCGCGACTTTCCGAAGAAACTGCGTCCCCTGCGGCGCGGCGCCCCGATCTCACGGGTGTTCCGAATGAAACCCCAGACCCGGAGAACGCCATGAATCTCTCGATCGCTCGCAACGCCCGCCTCGCGCTGATCGGCCTCGGTTCCACCCTCGCGGTCGCGACCGCATTCGGATCGCTCACGCCCGATCGGAGCATCTTCGACGTGTCGATCGGGAGCGACGTCCCGTTCGCCCACGAGTCGCCCGTCGAGACCCACCATCACGCGTTCCTGTTCGACTCGACGGTCGGCAACGGGGCCACGTTCCTCGACTCGTATCTGAACGCGAACGGCGGTTGGCAGCATCTCGAGGGCAAGTACACGCAGAAGGGCTCGAAGGCGGCCGCCGACATCGGCATCGACTACAACCGCTCGTTCGACTTCACCGGGACGCAGTGCGCGAGCTTCCAATACAAGGGGATGAAGGTGGCCGAGAGCCAGGGCGCGGTCGCGATCTCCGGCAAGCTGAAGGCCCAACTCCTCGAACAGAGCGGCGGCACGACGATCCGCGTGAAGCACGAGGGAACGTTGGCCGGGCTCCGGGTCTCGACCTGGTGACCCGATCGCGTTCGAAGCGCGCCCCGCCCGGATCGCTCCGGGCGGGGCGTCGGCCGTTCATGCTCCGGCGATTCCGAATCGCCGCGCCGCGTCGCGGAACTTCTCGAGCGCGCGTTGGCGAGCGTGCTTCGCGGCGTCATAAGCGATGCCGAGGCGCAGCGCGATCTCCTCGAGCGGCACGTCGGCCGCGTGCCACTCCATCAGCTTGCGATCACGCTCGGGAAGCTGGTCGAGCGCTTTCATCGCGAGCCCGACCTGCTCGCGTCGCTCGGCGAATGTCGCCGGCCCGGCCGACTGCGCCGCCGGGTTCGCGCCGCCCGCGCCCGCCTGCGACGGCGGGGACAGCGTCACGCGCAGGATCGACCCCGCGGAGCGTCGCATCGCGCTCCAGTGCTCGTGTCGATCCGCGATGTGCCGCCGCGCGAGCGTGGCGAGGAAGCCGAGGAACTCGCGCTCACCGCGGTGCACGTACTGCTCGGCGGCTCGCAGTGCGCGGAGGTGGACGCCCTGCACCAGATCGTCCGCCGATTCGTGCGCGAGCAGCCCGCGCGCTTCGCGCTCGACGAAGCGCTTCAACGACTCGCGATGGAAGTCGAGCTGCGCGCGGAAATCGAACGGGGTGCCGGCGGCCGTCATCGCGATTCCGCTCGCGGCGGATCGAGCGGTCGCGCGGGGCGCACGCCGAGGAAGCTGCGCGACGTGTCCTTGTGGAACGGCGCGCGCGCCGAACTGCGCGACTCGTTCGCGGTGCCCGCGAAGTTGCCGCCGCGCGTGATCTTGAAGTCGAACTCCTCGCCTTCGAGGAGCCCGTCGCCTTCGCGATGCGGGCTCGAGTACCGCAGCGTGCCGTCTTCACACCACTCCGACACGTTGCCGTGCATGTGATGGAGCCCGAACGGATTGGCGAGCAGCGTGTCGACCGGTGCGTGGATCGGGAAGCCGTCGTCGAAACCGCGCCAGTCGTCGAGCGCGTTCCAGTCCGCGTTCAATCGGCGCGCCGACTCGTCCGCGAGGTTGATCGCGCCGGCGAGTGATTCACGCGCGGCGCCGCTCCACCACGGTGTCGTGGTGCCGGCGCGGCAGGCGAACTCCCACTGCGATTCGGTCGGGAGCCGCAGGCCGAGGCGCTCGAGGCATCCGCGCGCCTGCGTCCATGTCACCTGCTCGACCGGCGCGGTCCACGCGATCTTCTGTCCCTCGTTCGTGATCGAGCCGACCGGATAGAAGCTCGGGTTCGCTCCGGTGAACGACGTCCACTGCGACTGCGTCATCTCGAACTTCGAGAGGAAGAACGGGGCGAGCGTGACCGCCATGACCGGCGACTCGTCCGGCAGCGCGGCGGCGTCGAACGCGGTGCGGTTCGCGTCGATCGACTGCGCGCCCTGCGCGAACGTCCCGCCGGGGACGAGCACGAGCACGATCCCGGTGGCGTCGCCGATCTCGAGCCGGCCATCGGCGCGGCGGCTCGCCGGCTTCCCGCTCGCGAGGTGCGCGAACTCCTGGAGACCCGACGTCGGGTCGCGGCCGAGCGGGATCAACCCGACTTGCGGGGCGATCTTCAGACCCTGGTAGCGCGGCGACCGCACCGGATCCGCGATCTCCGCGATCACGGCGTCCCACTCCGCGCGGTGCTCGTCGATCGTGCGCGCGCGGACCGTGTTCGCGAACGCCAACCGCGCCGCGACCGACGCGCGCGTCGCGCCGCGCACGTCGTCGCCCGCGAACTTCGCGAGGTCCGCGAGGAAACCCGCGAGCGTCTCGCGCCACCACCGCAGCTCGTCGTCGGTCACGGCCGCGTCGCCGCGTTCCCGCGCGCCCGCCGCGCGCAGCTCGGCGAGCGTCTGCTCGTGCTGGGCGCGCCGCCCGAGCAGGTCGTCGGCCGCGGCGAGCCACGCCGTGAGCGCGCCGACGTGCGATTCATCGGCAGGCCACAACGTCTCGGCCGACGCCCGCAGCTCGTCGAGCTTCTTCATGTCGGCGAGCCGCAGCACGCGCGCGCGCTCGGCGACGGCGACGTTCCGCTCGCGGTCGAGCTTCACGACGAACGCCGCGACGAGCGACGCGATCACGACGACCGCGCCGCCCGCGAGCGCGGCGACGGCCTTGTTGCGCAGGACCCACTTCGTCAACTCCGCGAGCGGTCCGGTCGCGTGCGCGGACACGACGCGGCCTTCGAGCCACGCGCGCAGGTCGTCGTAGAGCGCGCGCATCGACGCGTATC
>CAZBOK010000036.1:0-19528 GCA_964493525.1 uncultured Phycisphaeraceae bacterium
TCGCTCGGTGGATGGGCAGGAACGGCCCCCTTCGTTTTCGGGAGGTGCCTTGTGAGTGGATGGGGTGGCCGCAGAGTTCGTGCGGGGCGGAAGCGAATCACCGGACGTCGGCGCCGCGTCGCGCACTGCAAGCGCGCGCGGTTCGCTCGGCTCACGCCGGTTCACGTGACGGTGCGAGTGATCGAAGGGCTGCCGACGCTTCGGTCACTTCGCTCCGCGCGTGCGTTGAAGTCCGCGTTCCTCGCCGGTCGCGAGCGCGGCGACTTCCGGCTGGTGCACTTCAGCGTGATGTCGAATCATCTGCACTTCGTCGTCGAGGCCGACAGCTCGCGCGCGTTGTCCCGCGGGATGCAAGGTCTGCTCGTTCGCATCGCGCGGCACTTGAATTCGGCACTGAACCGTCGCGGTCGCGTGTTCGAGGACCGCTTCCATTCGCGCGTGCTCGGCTCGACGCTCGACGTGCGGAACACGCTGCGGTACGTGCTCTGCAACGCGCGCCGGCACGGCATCGCGTTCGGCGGCATCGTCGATCCTTATTCGTCGGCCGCGTGGTTCCATCGCTGGCGCGAGCAGGAGCCGATTGCGCGGCCGGCTCCGGTCGCGGCCGCCCGAAGTTGGCAGCTCCGCGACGCGGGTTGGCTCTTCGGTCGCCTCGCGCCGCGCGCGCCGCTCGCGGTCACTGACGCTCCGCGCCGAACGCGCCGAACTGCAGGAGCTTGAACTTCTGACCGTGGGTCTTCGTGACGTCCTTCAGGCGCAGGTTGCCGAACTGCGCATCGCCGGAGCGGACGACCTTCGTGAACTTCAAGCTGGCATGCACCTTCGCGCCCGGGAACATCGTCTCGTGATAGACCTCGTAGGAGCGGGAGAGGTCGAAGCTGTACTTGCCGTCCCGCTGGATCCATTGCCCCGAGTACTGCGAGTTCCAGTTGACCTGATGGTTCGCGTTGTAGGTGATCGTGGTGTCGAACTGCTCGATCTCAGAGTTCGGCCCGGACTCGCTGAGCATCGTCATGTGGGCGCTCCAGAGCCCGGCGATCGGGTCGGGAGCGGAGCCGGCGAGCGACAGGCCGCCGAGCGCGAGGATCGAGGCGAAACCGGCGATCAGGACTTTGCGATTCATGGGTCACCTCCGTTGACCGGGTCTCAATCCGGATTTTCGGGGGCGTCGTCTCCCGGAATGCGCGCGCGACCCGACGTCACTGGCGCGTCGCGCCGAATCCGCCGCACTGCGAGACCTTCAGCTTCTGGCCGGCCTGCTTCGCGGTGGCCCGGAGCCGGACGTTGCCGAACTGCACGTCGCCGTTGAGCGCGATCTTCGTCATCTTCACGGAGGCGTGCACCGTGGCGCCCGGGAACTGCGACTCCTGCTCGTTCTCGTAGGACTTCGAGATATCGAAGCTGTAGTGGCCGCCCTTCTTCTTCCAGCGGCCCGAGAACGTGGTGTTCCAGTTGGTCTGGTGGTTCGCGCTGTAGGTGATGTCCGTCTCGAACTGATCGAGCTCGGGCATCGGCCCCTTGTCGGTGATCAGCGTCGCCTTCGCCAGCCAGTTCCCGACGATCGGGTCGGAAGCACTGCCGGCGAGGGAGAGGCCCGCGAGGGCGAGAGCGGACACGAGGCCGAGCGAAACGATGCGAATCATGGGTCACCTCCGTGGGATCCGACCTGAATCCGGATCCACGGAGGCGCGTCTTGGCGATTTCGGACGACTTGTCGCTCAACCGAACGCGCGGACGACGAGGTGCTCCTGCTCCGCGGCGTGGCGCTTGTAGCTGCCGGTCGCGGGCGACGCGTTCGCGGGGCGCCCCGCGTAGGTGATCGCGAGGCCGAGGTCGAGCGATCGCTGGAGCACGAAGCTCCACGCGCCCATGTTCTTCGGCTCTTCCTGCGCCCACACCATCAACGCGCCCGGATGGCGCGCGAGCTCCGCGAGGAGCTGATCCTTCGGGAACGGGTAGAGCTGCTCGACGCGCACGATCGCGACGTCGGCGCGCGCCGCTTTCTCGGCGTGCTCCGCGAGGTCGTAGAACACCTTGCCGCAACAGAAGACGACGCGCGCCGCGCCGCCCGGATGAGCGGCGGGGATCAGCTCGCGGAAGCCGCCGGTCGAGAAGTCCGCGATCGCGCTCGCGGCGCGCTTGTCGCGCAGCAGGCTCTTCGGCGTGAACACGATCAGCGGGCGCTTCTCGGTCGGGTTCGATGCGCCGCCGTGGCGTCGCAGCAGGTGGAAGTATTGAGCGGACGTCGTGCAGTTCGCGATCGTCAGGTTGCCGTGCGACGCGAGCGAGAGGAAGCGCTCGACGCGCGCGCTCGAGTGCTCCGGCCCCTGGCCGTCGTAGCCGTGCGGCAGGAGCAGCGTGACGCCGCTCTTCAGCTCCCACTTCGATTCGCCGCTCGCGATGAACTGGTCGATCGGGATCTGCGCGCCGTTCACGAAGTCGCCGAACTGCGCCTCCCAGATCGTGAGCGCGCGCGGACGCGCGACGGAGTAGCCGTACTCGAACGCGAGCGCGGCTTCCTCGGACAGGAAGGAGTCGTAGACCTCGAACGTCGTGGCGATGCTGCCGTCCGCGCGGCGCGGTGCATGCGCCGCGAGATCGGCGAGCGGCACGTAGTCCTTCTCGGTGACCTGGCAGCGGATCACGGCGTGACGCTGGCTGAAGGTGCCGCGGCCGGAGTCCTGTCCGTTGATGCGGATCGGGACGCCGTCCTCGAGCAGCGAACCGAACGCGAGCGCTTCGGCGCAGCCCCAGTCGACGTCCTGCTCGCCGCGGACCATCCCCTCGCGGCGTCGCAGTTGGCGCAGCAGGTTCGGGTGGACGACGTGGCCTTCGGGGATCGCGTTGCTGCGGTCGACGATCGCGACCAGGCGATCGGCCGCCACCGCCGTCTCCGTCGACGGCGTGATCACCGAGTCCTTCGGGTCGTCGTCGGTGAGGTCGAGGATCGCTTCGATCGGGACGTCGGCGTTGGCCGGCGTCTCCTCGTGGAACTTGTCGAGCGCCTCGCGCAGCTCCTCGTTGAAGCGCTGCCCGATCGACTCCGCCTCGGCGAGCGTCATCTGACCGCGGCGGATGAGGAGCTGCGTGTAGTTCTCGCGCGGCGTCGGGTGGTTCGCGATCTTCCGATACAGCGCGGGCTGCGTGTAGGCCGGCTCGTCGCCCTCGTTGTGTCCCCAGCGCCGGTAGCACACGAGGTCGATCACCGAGTCCTGGTGGAACTGCCGCTGGTAGTCGAGCGCGACGTGGACCGCCTTCAACACCGACTCGGGGTAGTCGCCGTTCGCGTGCACGATCGGCGCCTCGATCCCCTTCGCGAGATCGGAGCAGTACCACGTCGACTTCAGGTCACGCGGACTCGCGGTGAACCCGATCTGGTTGTTCACGATCAGGTGGACGGTCCCTCCGCAGGTGTTCGCGCGGAGGTTCGACATGTTCAGGGTCTCCGCGACCACGCCCTGCCCCGTGAACGCGGCGTCGCCGTGGATGAGGATCGACAGCACGCGCTCGCGCTTCACGTCGCCGAGTTCGTCCTGCCACGCGCGCGTCATCCCGCACACGACCGGGTCGACGGCTTCGAGGTGGCTCGGGTTCGCCGAGAGGATCACCTCGACGCGCTTGCCGGAGACGGTGACGTAGGCGCCCTTCTGGCCGAGGTGGTACTTCACGTCTCCCGAGCCTTCGGTCGAGCGCGGCAGCACCGCGCCTTCGAACTCCGCGAAGATCTGCTCGTGCGACTTGTTCAGGATGTTCGCGAGCACGTTCAAGCGCCCGCGGTGCGCCATGCCGATCACGACCAGCTCGACGCCCGACTCGGCCGCGCGCTCGATGATCTCGGAGAGCGCCGGGATCAACGAGTCGGCGCCTTCGAGCGAGAAGCGCTTGTTGCCGACGTAGCGCGTGTGGAGGAAGCGCTCGAAGTTCTCGGCGCGGTAGAGGCGCTCGAGGATGCGGACGCGCGCGGGCGGATCGAACAACTGCTCGTTCCGGCGCAACTCGACGCGATCGCGCAGCCAGTCGCGGCGCTGGCGATTCGCGATGTGCATGTACTCGATCGTCCAGCGCCGGCAGTAGGTGTCGGAGAGGATCGAGAGGATTTCGCGCAGCGGCAGCGATTCCTTGCCGTCGAGCCCGCCGGTCAGGAACTCGCGGTCGAGGTCCCACAGCGTGAAGCCGTAGGTCGCCGGGTCGAGCGACGGGAGCAGGTCCGGCTTGTACTCGAGCGGATCGAGGTCGGCGATGCGGCAGCCGCGCGTGCGGTACGCGTCGATCAACGCCCACACTCGGGACTGCTTCGCGGAGTGATCGGTCTCGCGGCCGTGCAGCGGGCGCGCGTCGATCGCCGGCTTCACCGGCTGCCACGGCACGCGGAGGGCGCGGAAGATCTCTTCGTAGAAGCCGTCCTCGCCCTGCAGGAGCTGGTCGACGCGCTGCAGCAGGAGGCCCGACTCGGCCCCTTGGATCACGCGGTGGTCGTAAGTGCTGGTGATCGTCATCACCGGGCCGATCGCGAGGTCGGCGAGCGTCGTCGGCGCCATGCCTTCCGCATGCGTCGGGATGCCGATCGCGCCGGTCGCGATGATCAGGCCTTGCCCTTCCATCAGGCGCGGCACGCTCGCGTGGGTGCCGATGCCGCCCGGGTTCGAGAGCGTGGCGGTGGTGCCCTGGAAATCGGCCGCCGTGAGCTGGCCCTTGCGCGCGCGCGCGACGAGGTCTTCGTACTGGCGGTGGAAGTCGCGGAAGCCGAGCGTCTCGGCGCGCTTCAGGCTCGGCACGACCAGCGAGCGCCCCTTCGGAGTCTCGACGTCGATCGCGAGGCCGAGGTTCACGGTCGGCGGCGTCACTTTCGCGGCGTGGCCGTCGCGCTCCGCGAAGAACGACTGCATCTGCGGCCGCTCCTTCAGCGCGCGCGCGAGCGCGAACGCGATCAGGTGCGTGTAGCTCGCCTTGCCGAGCGCACGGACCTGCATGTGGCCGTTCAGGATGCGGCGGTTCTCGTGCAGCACCTTCACCGCGATCGTGCGGACCGACGTCGCCGTCGGGACGCCGAGCGAGCGCTGCATGTTCTCGGCGATCTTCGCGGCGATGCCCTTCAGCGGCTCGACGGTCTCTTCGGCGAGAGCGGGGGACGCCGCGGCCATCGCCGGCGGTGTCGAAGGCGCGGGCGTCGAAGCCGGCGCCGCGGTCGCGGTCGGAGCGGTCGCGGCGGGCGCCGCCGCCGGCCGGCCGTTGCCGCCGTTCGCGACGTGTTCGAACCACGCGCGCCACTCCGGCTCCACCTGCGCGGCGTCCTGACGCCACTTGTCGAACAGGGACTCGACGTAGCCGGCGTTCACGCCGAACTCGTGCTCGAAGTCGATCGTCGCGCCTTCCGTCACGGTGCCTCCGGGGAGCACGGGAAGCGCGACAGGATAACGCCGATTCTCTCGTTGACCGCCGCTATCGATGTGATATCACTCCGACATCAACGGGCGGGCACCCGTTCAGGAGGAGTCGATGTCGAAAGAACGCGAAGTGAAACCACTCCCCGGAGCGCTGATGCTGCTGCTCCTGTTCGCCGCGCTGGCCGGGATCATCACGCTGGTCGTGACCGGTGCGGTCAACCGATCGCCGCCGATCGTGATCGTCGGGGTGCTCGCTTTCCCGGTCTGGGTGATCGCGATGGTGGGGTTCATCGTCGTGAACCCGAACGACTCGCGCGTGATCGTGCTGTTCGGCAGCTACAAGGGCACGGTCAAGTCGAACGGTTTCTTCTGGATCAATCCGTTCACCTCGAAGCACAAGGTCTCGCTGCGAGCGCGCAACTTCAACAGCGAGAAGCTCAAGGTGAACGACAAGGCCGGCAACCCGATCGACATCGCCGCCGTCGTCGTGTGGCAGGTGAAGGACACGTTCGCGGCGAAGTTCGAGGTCGACGACTACGAGCGCTTCGTGTCGACCCAGGCCGAGTCCGCGCTGCGCAAGATGGCGGCCGCTTACCACTATGACGGCGAAGAGGGCGAGATCACGCTGCGCGGGTCGACCGACGAGGTGAACGATCACCTGCGGACCGAACTCGACGCGCGGCTCGAGCGCGCCGGCGTCCACGTGATCGAGACGCGCATCAGCCACCTCGCGTACGCGCCCGAGATCGCGCACGCGATGCTGCAGCGGCAGCAAGCCGCGGCCGTGATCGCGGCGCGCTCGAAGATCGTCGAAGGCGCCGTCGGCATGGTCGAGATGGCGCTGAACGCGCTCTCCGAGCGAAAGGTCGTCGAGCTCGACGACGAGCGCAAGGCCGCGATGGTGTCGAACCTTCTCGTCGTGTTGTGCAGTGATCGCACCACGCCGGTCGTGAACGCGGGCACGCTCTACACCTGAGGTCGCGTGGCGGAGAAGAAGCCCTTCCTCCTTCGGCTGGATCCCAAGGTGTTCGACGAGCTCCGCAAGTGGGCGGACGACGAACTCCGATCCGTGAACGCACAGATCGAGTTCATCGTCCGCCGCGCGATCGACGACCGGAAGAAGAAGGGCCAATCACCCGACGCGAAGTGACGCCGAGCCCCGCGCGTCGAGGCGTCGCGAACGGATCGAGCCGGCCGTGCAGGCGCCAGCCGCACGCGAGCTGCCAGCTCCGCGCGACCGCGACTGGCGATGGTCTCCCCACGCTCGCGACGTGCGCGCGCCAGCCGCCGAACCAAGCGCCCGAAGAGTAGGGATCGACCGCGCCCGCGACGTGGACCCCGTGTCGCCGCGCATTGTTCAGCACGTAGAGCAGCGTGTTCCGCACATCGAGCGTCGATCCCATCACGCGTGCATGGAACCGATCCGCGAACACCCGCCCCGTCCGATTCAGTGCCGAATTCAAGCGCCGAGCGATCCGCACGAGCAACCCCTGCACCCCGCGCGACAGCGCCGTCGCGTTCTCCGCCTCCACGACGAAGTGCAGATGGTTCGACATCACCGAGAACTCGCACAATCGAAACCCGCGCCCGTTCGGCGTCCGCCCCAAACCGTCCGCATCCCCAATGCACGCCTCCCGTGATGTCGAGCGCCGGGGCCGCCCGAGCCCAAAGACCGAGCGACCTCATCCGATGTGTGTTTCGCGCGCGCCCGCCGTCAGGGCCACAGGGCGCGCGCGAAACACACATCGGATGAGGCCGCGTCGCCAGCACCCACGGCGTCCCACATCCCTAACCTCTCCTCCATGCTCCCCGACCCGATCCGCCGCGCGCTCGACGATCTCGAACACGACGGCACGCTGACGCCCGCCCAGCGCGCGACCGTCGCCGCGCGCCTCGCATCGGCCGTGGGCGCACCGCGCGATCGCACCGCCGTCTTCACTTCGATCGTCGCGATCTTCGGCGCGCTGCTCGTCTTCGCCGGCCTCACTCTGCTCGTCGTCCTCGAGTGGTGGGACATCCCGCGGCTCGCGCGCGTCGCGATCCCGATCGTCGTGCTGCTCGCGGTGCATCACCTCGCGTTCGTGTGCGCCGAATCTCCCGGCCGCTTCCCGCGCGTCGGCGCCGCGCTGCGCATGCTCGGCGTCCTCGCGTTCGGCCCGGCGCTCGTGCTGATCGGCAGCGTGTATCGACTCGAGTCCGAGTACCTCACGTGGATCCCGACCTGGGCGCTGCTCGCGGTGCCGTTCGCCGTCCGCGAGCGCTCTCCGTGGATCGCCGCGATCGCCGCGACGCTCCTCGGCATCTGGGGATTCCTGTTCACCGGCATCTGGCTCCTGCATCACCGTCACTCGGGGCTCGATCCCGACACGACGCTCGTCCTCCTGCTGCTCGCCGAGAGCGTCCTCTTCAAAGGAGTGCGTGCGCTGCTCGCCGCGTCGCGGCTCACGACGTTCGAGGCCGCACTCCGTTCGCTGACGCCGCCCCTCACGATCGGCGGCCTCCTCGCGCTCGCGCACCGCGGCGCGTACGACGGCGTGGCGGCCGGCTCCATCGGCTGGGACACGTTCACGATCCCGGGAATCGTCGCGCTCGCCGGTCTGCTCGCGCTCGTCGTCGCGGCGCGCCGCGCCGAAGCGCGCTTCCTGCTGCTCGAAGGATCGGCCGTCGCGCTCGCCGCGCTCGTCGCCGCGCTCGCGATCCGCTTCCAGCCGTCGCTCGTCGTCCCGCTCGGCAACCTCGCGCTGCTCGCGGCGCTCGTCGCGATCATCGCGATCGGCGTCTACCGCGGGATCCCGTCCTACGTGAACCTCGGCATCCTCGGCGTGCTCGTGACGGGATCGATCCGCTACGCCGAGTACCTCGCGGAGCGGTTCGCCGGGGCGGTCGCGTTCCTTGTCGCCGGCGTGCTCCTGCTCGCGTTCGGCACCCTGCTCGAGCGACGACGCCGGCGGTGGGTGGACGCGGCGCGGAGGAACGCGACATGAACCGCCGTGCGAGCGCACTGCTCTGCCTCGTGCCGCAGCTCGCGTTGCTCGCGCTCCTCGTCGTGCGCGAGGAGCTCGCGCTGCGCGACGGGACGATCGTCGAGCTCGCGGTCGACGTCTCCGACGACTGGAGTCTCTACGGACCATCGTTGATCGATCGACTCGCCATCCGTCGCGTGCCGCGCGCGCGGTTCACCACGCCGCCGGCGTCCGATCGACGACCACACGACGTGTTCGTCGTCCTCGCGACCGACCGCGCCGGCGTCGCGTCCGTCGAGCGCGTGCTCGATGCTCCGCCCGAAGACTCCGGCGTGCCGTGGCTCGCCGCGACGATCGGCGGCGTCGCGCCGAACGAGGATCCCGTCGTGCTCGAGTATCGATTCGTCGACGCGGACCGCCGCCCGTTCGATCCGGCATCGCTCCCGCGGCTGCGCGCGGCGCACGACGTCCGCGTGCGCGCGCGGATCCCGTCGAACGGCCGCGCGGTCGCGCTCGAACTCGTCGTCGACGGCGTCCCGTATGATGCGCCCCGTTGATCGCTCATGGGAGGAGCCGATGCCCGACGCTTCGATCCCCGCGTGGAACTCCTGGGTCTTCGCCGGACTGCACGGCCACGTCGTCGCGCTCGAGCAGGCAACCGGCGCCGAGGTGTGGCGCACCTCGCTGCCGTCGACGGGATACAACGTCAGCGCGATCGTCGTCGAATCGGGTCGCTTGCTGTGCGCGTCCGGCGGCCACGTGTTCGCGCTCGATCCGACCGACGGCAAGATCCACTGGCACAACTCGATGAAGGGCCTCGGCAACGGCGTGGTGTATCTGACGACCGCGAACTCGAACTCCACCGAGGCGATGTTCTCCGTGCTCGCGCAGGCGGAGCGCGACCGGCAGGCGCACGCGGCGGCCGCGTCGTCGGGCGGCGTCGTCACGCACTGAACTCGCTCAGAGATCGGCGGCGGCGGCGCGGTCGAGCAGGAACGTGAGAGTGCCGTCGGCAGGGTGCACGAGCGCCGCGGGGAACGGCGGGTCGCGATCGTTCTTCACGATCGAGCGCACGACGGCGCGCTTGCCGGCACCCGCCGCGACGAACGCGACAGCGCGCGCGGCGTTCAGGAGCGGGAGCGTCATCGTGAGGCGCCACTCCGCCTTCGACGCCGGCTTCACGCGAGCGAACAGCGCGGGGCCGCGCGCGATCGGAACACAGTCCGGGAAGATCGACGCCGTGTGCCCGTCGTCGCCGATGCCGAGGAGGACGAGGTCGAGGCGCGGCGGCGCCGACTCGCTCCCGCCGAGGACCGACACGATCGTCGCGGCCGCTTCGCGTGCGACGACGCCGAGATCGTCGCGCTCGCCTGCGAGGCGATGCACCTGCGCGGACGGGATCGACACCTTCGACAAGAGCGTTTCCTGCGCCATCTTCCAGTTCGAGTCGGGGTGATCGGGCGGCACGCACCGCTCGTCGCCGAAGAACACGTCGACCTTGCGCCAGTCGATCTCCTCACGAAACGGGTGGCCGGCGAGCAGACGGTAGGCGCCTTTCGGCGTCGATCCGCCGGCGAGCGCGATCGCGAACCGGCCGCGCGCGGAGATCGCCGCGCGCGCGTGCTCGGAAACGAACCGCGCCGTTCCGAGCGCGAGGGCGTCGGCGTCGGCGTGGACGACGACGTCGCTCACTCCGACCACCGCCGCGAAAGGAGCGATTCGACCGCGGCGAGGTGCTCGCGATCGGGACGCGGGTTGCACAGGACGTGAGTCAGCACGTCGCCGTCGTCGGGCATCGGCAAGCCGCCGTTCGTCGCGTGCGCGGGCGTCGACGAGTCGACGCGGCAGACGTGGCCGTTCCGTCCGCGGTACTCGACGCGCAGCGCGTCCGGTCCGCTCGATTCGAGCACGAGGCCGAGTCCCGCGAGGCCACGCGCGCTCCCCGCGGTCGCCACGCGCAACTCGGTGACGACGTCGCGGCCGCCCGGCGTGCGCGCGAGCCGGCTCTCGATCCACGCGAGGAGGAGCGACCCGTGAGCGTCGCCCGCGTTCGCGTCGACGATGACGCGCGCGAGCTTGCGGTCGCCGGCCTGCAACGCGTCGAACCCCTCCGCCGCGGACATCCGCCACGGACGCAAGCGCGCGAACGCGAGGTCGCGCACCGCGAGCCGCTCGCGCGCCTGGAGGTCGATCAGTCGCGAATCGAGCGCGCGCGCGTCGGTCGCCGCCGCGGAGTCCGTGACCAGCAGATCGAGCACGGGCAGGAGGCTCTTCACGGGTCCGACGTCGACGAGCCGCGGCTCGGGGAGCCACAGGACGACCGGCAGGTCCGCGATCAACAGCGGCGAGAGCAGCGGCGCGACATCGGTGAAGCGCGCGGGCGCCGCCTTCACGAGCACTTGCTCCTGGCACACGGTCTTGCCCGCGGCGCGATCGAGCGAGCAGAGCGCCGACACCTCTGCCGTGAGTCCGCCTTCCGCGCCGTCGTCGAGGTCGACGAGCAGCGTGCGCGCCGGCACCACCGCCGTCGCCTGCGCGATCAACGTCGCGGCGCGCGCGAGATCGAGATCGCCGCTGACGACCGCGATCAGCGTCAGCCCGCACGCGCGCGTGGTGCCGACGCCGCCGTCGTTCTCGACGTCCGCCTCGCGCCACAGCTCGTCGAGCGCTTCGGCGATGCGGGCGGGATCGACTTGATTCGGGTTGGCGAACGCGCGCAGGTCGGAAGCGGTCACGTCACGGGCTCCGCCACTCGCGGCCGTCCTTCGCGAGCAGTTCTTCGGCTTCGATCGGACCGAACGATCCGGACGGGTACGTCGGCAGCGGGTTCGCGCGTTGCTCCGCCCAACGGTCGAGGATCGGCATCACCACGCGCCACGCCTCCTCCGCGATGTCGCCGCGGATGAAGAGCGTCGGGTCGCCGAGCATCGAGTCGAGCAGGAGGCGTTCGTAGGCCTCGGGCAGCGCGCCGCCGAACTGCGCGCCGTACTGGAAGTCCATCTTCACGGGCCGCAAGCGGAGGTCGTAGCTCGGCGCCTTCGACGTGATCCGCATCGCGATGCCTTCGTCGGGCTGGATGCGCAGCGCCAGCACGTTCGTGTCGAACGACGCCATCGCGTCGTCGCCGAACAACCGGTGCGGGATGTTCTTGAACAGGATCGCGACCTCGCTGACCTTCTTCGGCATGCGCTTGCCGGTGCGCAGGTAGAAGGGCACGCCCGCCCAGCGCCAGTTGTCGACGTCGATGCGGAGCGCCGCGAACGTGTCGGTGCGCGACGCGCGGTCGACGCCGGGCTCCTCGCGGTAGCCGGGCACCGTGTGCGCGCCGATCGAGCCCTGGCCGTATTGCGCTCGCACCACGCGCGCGTCGACGTCCTCCGGCTTGAACGGGCGGATCGCGCGCAGCACCTTGCGCCGCTCGTCGCGGATCGCTTCCGCATCGAGCATCGCGGGCGGCTCCATCGCGACCAGGCAGAGGAGCTGCAGCAGGTGGTTCTGGATCATGTCGCGGAGCGCGCCGGCTTCCTCGTAGTAGGCGCCGCGTCCTTCGACGCCGAGCGTCTCGGCGACCGTGATCTGCACGTGGTCGATGTAGCGGCGGTTCCACAGCGGCTCGAAGATCGCGTTCGCGAAGCGCAGCACGAGCACGTTCTGCACGGTCTCCTTCCCGAGGTAGTGATCGATGCGATACACCTCGGACTCGGAGAACGCGGTCAGGAGCTTCTGGTTGAGCGCGCGCGCCGTCGCGAGGTCGCGGCCGAACGGCTTCTCGATGATGATGCGGCGGAACCCCTTCGACTGCTCCTCGAGCTTGCGCAGGAGTCCGAGCTGATCGATCACCGACGGGAACGCGGAGGGCGGCGTCGCGAGGTAGAAGATCCGGTTGCCGCAGGTGCCGTGCTGAGCGTCGATGACGGCGAGCTGCTTCGCGAGTCGCGCCGGCAGGTCGGGTTGATCGCCAGGGCACCAGTGCGTCGCCGCGAGGAACGCATCGACCGCGGAGCGCGAACCGCCGCCGCCGAGCGCCGCGGCCACCGACGGCTGCAGGACCGAGCGATACTCCTCGTCCGAGCCCGGTTCGCGGCCGACGCCGACCAGCGCGAAGGACGGCGGCAAGTGCCCGGCCTGGAACAGCCGCGCGATCGCGGGGACGATCTTCCGCTTCGCGAGGTCGCCGCGGCCGCCGAACAAGAGGAGGACGAACGGCTCCGGGCGCCGCGTCGAGCGCGCGCTTTCGCGAAAAGGATTGTCCGGGACCGCGTCGTTCATGGTTCCGCCTCCGAGGCGGGCAGACTAGAGGCCCGTCGCCGCAACGGGCTCGCACACCGGGAGATTCGTCGGGAATCGTCCGGACTCATCGGCGGAATGGGGCCGGAACCTGCGACTCGCGCGCACCCTCCGCGCGGAAGGCCAACTTGACAGGGTGGCGACCTCGAAATACCCTCCCGACGATCCGAAGTCCCCGTCAGTGCCCGCTCTGGCCCCCGCGGCAACCCTCGGCCAAAGCGCGGATTCCGGCCTGCGATCGTCGATCGGTCCCCCTGCCCTCCCGATCGGCGGTGTCACGACGCAGTCCCATGGATCCGGCACCGCCGGCGGCTCGATGGACGTCGTCTCGACCCCGAGAGGATTCGAAATGCATCCGATGCTTCGCTCCGCGCCCCGGCTCCTGGCCTCCCTGCTCGTCGCCGGCTTCGCGTCCACCGCTCTGGCTCAGACGAACGTCCAGTGGGTGACGTTCCAGAACGACACTGCCACGCGCCTCGCCGGCCTGACGTCCACGGTGTCGAGCGGCTCGATCGAGTCCGACATGGACGCGGGAGATCTCGATCTGGACGGCTGGCTCGACATCGTCATCGTTCGCAAGCAGCCGACCAGCTTGCCCGGCAAGCGGAGCAACGTCGTCCTCCTGAACGACATCAACCACAGCGGCGGCTTCCTGAACGTGACGAGCACGAAGGCGAACACGTCGACGTTCGTCGGCAGCTCGGGGATGCTCGACCTCACGGACGACCGCGACGTCGACGTCGTCGATCTCAACAACGACGGCAAGCTCGACTTCGTCACCACGGTCACGCTGTCGGACGGCGACCCGAAGTACATCTCGCATCCGCGCGTCTACATGAACCAGGGCTTCGCGCCCGACAACTCGTGGAACGGCGTGCTCTACGTCGAGACCGCGATCCCCCAGTTGATCTCGAACGTCGGTCAGGCGGCCGCGCCGCGCTTCTGCGAGTGCGATCCCGCGGACGTGAACGAGGACGGGTTCCTCGACCTGTACTTCGTCGACTACGACGACACTGAGACGGGCATCATGGAGGATCCGCTGAAGGACCTCGACGACCGCCTGCTGACCAACGACGGCGCCGGCAACTTCACCGATTCGGTCAACACGCGGATGACGGCGAGTCAGCGCACCTCGGCGTTCGGCGTTTCGTGCGCGCTCGCCGACTTCAACGGCGACGGCCACGTCGACATCCTCAAGGACACGACGCTCCAGTCACCGACCGACGTGCGGCTCATCTACAACAACCCGCTCAACATCGGCCACTTCAACCAGTTCAACGGCTCGAACCAGACCTGGCAGAGCGTCGGCTCGTCGCAGCCCTACGGCATCAAGGACGTCGACCTCAACCAGGACGGCCGCATCGACTTCATGCAGGCCGACGACTCGCTCGACCGCTACCGACTGAACAACGGCAACGACGCGTTCGGCAAGGTGTCGTTCGGACCGCTCGCCACGTACCAGTTCGTCAGCGCGAACGGCGACGACACGTTCGGCAACGACAACTATGCGTTCGATCTCGACGGCGACGGCTGGAACGACGGCTTGGTGACCGACTTCGACAAGGACGTGTCGGGCTGCAGCCGTCGCATGCACATCTATCACAACACGACGCCGCACACGGTCGGCGGCACGGTGACGATGAAGGAGGAGGCGCAGAACACCGACGAGTCCGGCTGGAAGGGCGTCGTCGGCCCGACCGTCGCCGACCTGCAGGGCACCTACGACGTGCTCGTGCGCGACTTCGACAACGACGGCGACCTCGACATGGTCCTCGCGCGGTGCAGCGGCGGGTCGTACTGGTCGAACACCCGGCTCGCGTACGCCTGCCAGATCGACATGGGCTTCGGCAACGGCGGCGGCACGCTCGTCTCGTGCGGCGCGCCGCTCACTTCCGGCAAGACTTCACAGCTCGAGCTCTCCGGGGCTCCGGCGAACGGCGTCGCGCACGTGTTCGCGGGCCTCTCGTGGAGCCCGACGACGATTCCCGGCACCGCCGGTGGGCAGCTCGGCCCGTTCGCGTACGCGCTCTACCTCGCGCTCCCGACCAACGGACAGGGGTCGTTCACGATCACCATCCCCGGCGGCGGCGTGCCTTCGGCGACGTCCATCTACCTGCAGATGATCACGACGGGAGCCGGCGGCACGAACCCGCGCATGACCAACGGGCTGCGCCTCGACTTCGCCCCATGACCTCCGGCGACCGCGCGGGACGCGCGGTCCGTTCACCTTGATTTCCACCCAGTGTCCGACCCCGAGGTATCCTTCCCCGACTCGCAACGAGCCGCCGCGATCGTGTGGTCGGCCCGCACCAAGAGGCTTCCTTCGATGAGATACGCACTGAGTCTGGCGATCGCGCTCGCGACGCCCGCGATCGCGTCGGCGTCCGACCTGAACGTGACCGTCCGTTCGGGCGGCGCGTCGACGGTCACCGTCGCTCCCGGCGCCACGGTGAACTACGAGATCGTCGGTGAGTTCTCGGACGCCGCGAACGACGGCCTCGCCTACTTCCGCTGCGACCTCGAGTTCGAAGGCGCGCCGCTGAACGCGGCCAACGCGCCGGTCTCCGCGCCGATGACGAACTTCGCGCGTCCGCTCGGACTCACGAACCCCGCCGGCTTCGGCGGCACGCCGATCGGCGGCAAGCTGATCCAGGTCGGCGGCGCGCAGAACACGATCAACAACGCGTTCGCCGCGGCGCCGACGGGCGTCGTCATCACCGGCATCGCGAAGCCGGGCACCCCGCAGGTCCTCGTGACCGGCACCTTGAACGCGCCGCTCAAGGTCGGCGACTTCAAGCTGAAGGTGACGAATCTCGATGCGAACGTGATCCGACAGGGCGGGACCGGCGTCCCGTTCTGGCCGTGCGACGCCGCGGGGAACGGAACGATCACCGACCTCACGGTGCACGTCTCCGCGCTGAGCGCCGCGCCCGCGACGGTCTCGATCACCGGCGCGCGCACGCAGACGCTGAGCCTGAACGCCGGTCTCCCGCACGCGACGCGGCACTACTGGGTGCTCGGCTCGCTCGCCGGCACCGCGCCCGGCCTCGACGTCTGGCCCGGCGTGAACCTGCCGCTGAACCCCGACCAATACATGACCTACCTCGCGAGCTTCCCGAACAACCGGATCCTGACGAACGAGTCCGGTGTGCTCGACGCGAGCGGACAGGCCACGGCGGTGTTCCACCTGCCGGCCGGTCAGAGCCCCGCGCTCGTGGGCACCGTCATCCACCACGCCTACCTCCTGATCCCCTTCACGTTCACCAGCGAAGCCGTCGCGGTGACGCTGGTCCCGTGAGGCGCACCATGAACCTGCACATCGACCGCCGTCATCTCCTCGCGTTCGTCGGACTCGCCCTGCTCTCCGCGCCGATCGCGCGCGCGGGGGAAGTGCAGCCGCTCATGGGGCAGCCGGTCGACGGGCTCACGCCCGCGCAGCTCGACCGCTTCGTGAAGGGCAGCACGGCGTTCAGCAAGATCTTCCAGAACGCGACCGGGCTCGGCCCCGCGTTCAACGACCAGAGCTGCGTCAACTGCCACGCGCAGCCCGACCCGGGCGGATTCTCCGACCGCGCCGTCACGCGGTTCGGCAAGCAGGCGTCGGGGGGCAATCCGTTCGATCCGCTCGCGAGCCTCGGCGGCACGCTCCTGCAGAAGGACGCGATCAGCCCGACGTGCCAGGAGTTCGTCCCGCCGCAGGCCGACGTCACCGCGAAGCGCGTCACGCCGCAGACGTTCGGCGCCGGGCTCGCGCAGGCGGTCGACGACGCGGACATCCTGCAGCTCCAGAACTCGCCGCCCTCGCCGAACGTGTCCGGCATCGCGCGCATCGTGCAGCCGCTCGAAGGCGGCCCGCTCCGCGTCGCGAAGTTCGGCTGGAAGGCGGGCGTCGCGACGATGCTGTCGTTCTCCGGCGACGCGTCGTTGAACGAGATGGGCATCACGAATCGCCTCGTCGGCACCGAGAACGCACCGAACGGCGACCTCGCCAAGCTCGCGATGTGCGACACGGTCGCCGATCCGGAGGACGGCCCGGACGCGCAGGGCTTCGATGCGATCGATCGCATGGATGACTTCCAGCGCTTCCTCGCTCCGCCGCCGCAGATGCCGAAGTCCGGCATGACCGGCGAGGCGTGGTTCGTCACCGTCGGCTGCGCCGACTGTCACATCGATGCGCCGTTCGTGACGACGGCGCAGGCCGAGACCGCGCTCTCGGGCAAGAGCATCAAGCCGTACACCGACTTCCTCCTGCACGACATGGGAACGCTCGGCGACGGCATCGTCGACGGCATCGCGACCGAGCGCGAGATGAAGACCTCCGCGCTGTGGGGCGTTTCCGCGCGCGCGGCGGTCGGACTGCTTCACGACGGCCGCGCGACCGGCGGCACCGCCGAGCAGAATCTCGTCTCCGCGATCCAGTCGCACGACGGCGAAGCCGCGGCGTCGCGCGCCGCCTACAACACGCTCGCGACGAACAACCCCGCGGCGGCCGCGCAACTGCTCGCGTTCCTGATGTCGCTCGGCCGCGCCGAGTTCGACATGCAGGGCGACAACGACCGCGACGAGTTCGACTACTTTTTCTGGTTCGGCGGCATGACCGGCCCGGTCGGCGCGGTGACGCCGGACGACGCCGCGGCGGTCGGCGACAGCGACGGCGACGGCGATCTCGACATGGCCGACTTCGGCCGCTTCCAGCGCAGCTTCACGGGCGCGATCCACTGACGACGTCGGCGCGCGCGCTCGCGATCTTCGCCGCTGCCGTTCTCGCGGGGTCCTTTGGTGCGCCGCGCGCCGCCGCGCAGGCGGCCGCGATCGAACGGCAACTCGGGACTCGCGCGTTCCGCCACACCGACGGGATCACGCACGTCGCATGGTCCGCCGACGGCGCGCGGCTCGCGTCGTCGAGCATCGATCGCACGGCGCGCGTGTTCGACGTCGCGACCGGCGCGGACGTCATCCCGCCGTTGACGCTCGATGCGAGCGCCGCGCGCGTCGTGTTCTCCGCGGACGACCGCACGCTGTTCGCGACCGATCGCGCGGGCGGCGTGCGCATGCTCGACCTCGCGTCCGATCCGCGCGGCAAGGAAACGGCGCGCCTCGCGCTCGCCGATCCGTCGATCCTCGTGTCTCCCGACGGCACGACGCTCGCCGGCTTCGACCGCGCGCCGAACGAGATCGACCTGTTCGACCGCGACGGCAAGCTGGTGCGGACGCTGAAGCCGCCGCTCGACTTCATCACGCGCGCCGCGTTCACCTCCGACTCGCGTCGCCTCGCGCTCGGCGGGTTCGTGCGCGGCAAGGGTCGCGCGAAGGACGGCGTCCACCTGGTGATCGAGCTGTCGACCGGCGCGGCGGCGATGTCGTCGCGCACGCCCGGCACGTGGGCGCAGTCGATCGCGATCTCTTCCGACGGCGCGCGGCTGGTGACCGGATGCACGGACGGCACGTCGCGCCTGTTCGACGTGGCGACCGGCGCGCAGGTGCAGTCGACGAGGGTGCATGACGGGCCGGTGACCGCGATCGCGATCTCCGCGGACGGCGAGTGGATCGCGAGCGGCGGAGCCGATCACGTCATCACGATGCAGGACGGCCGCACGGGCCAGGCGGTCCGCTCGTTCCCGGCGCACGCGGGCGTGATCAACTGCCTCGCGTTCGCGAGCGACGGCGAACGTCTCGCGTCCGGCGCGAGCGACGGACTCGTGAAGGTGTGGGAGCACGAGAGCGGGACGCAGACGAATTCGCTGCCGGGGCACGTCGCGGCCGTCGCGTGCGTCGCGACGCACGGCGCGATCGCGGCGACGGGCGGTTTCGACGGCGCGGTGATCTTCTGGAACCTCGGCGACGGGAAAGCGACGCGAGCGATCACGCCGCAGCGCGGGCCGGTGCTGGACGCATCGTTCGCGCGCGACGGCGCCACGCTCGCGGCCGCGCTGCAGGCGGGAAGCGTCCTGCTCACCGACGGCGCCGGCGGCGACGAGCGATTCGTCGAGGACCTCGGCGCGCCGGCGATCGGCGTCGACTTCGCACCCGACGGCAAGCGGCTGGTCGTCGCGTGCGGCGACGACGTGGCGCGCATCGTCGACGTCGCGACGCGGGCGATCACCGCCACGCTGCGCGTCGATCGCGGCACGCTGCACTGCGTCGCGTGGTCGCCCGACGGCCGGACGATCGCGTTCGGAACGTCCGAGGTGCATCTGTTCGATGCGGCCACCGGAAGACTCCGGCGCACCTGCGCGGAGCAGAAGAGCCCGATCGCCGCGCTGCGCTTCCTGCCCGACGGCAAGCGCGTCGCCGCCGCGTGCGCCGACGAGCGCGTGCGGATCTACACGATCGAGAACGGCGCCGTCGCGGCGGTGCTGCCGGTCGCGCCATCGAAGTCCGCGGGCGGCGGTCGCGTGCAGGCGCTCGCGATCTCCGCCGACGGCGCGACGATGGCGACCGGAAGCGCGAACGAGAACATCGTGCGCCTCTTCGATGCGGCGGCGCTCGCTCCGCTGCCGCGAGGCGCCGAACTCGCTGGACACGCGGCGCCGGTGCGCGCGCTCGCGTTCACGGACGACGGCCGGCTCGTGTCCGGGGCCGGCGACACGCTCGCGATCCTGTGGAAGAAGCTCGCGCGCGACTGAACGTGGTCAGTCGGTCCGCTCGATGGTGACGAGCGCGTTCATGCGCACGTCGGTAACGGTCTGCTGCATGCCGTCCGGCCAGGTCACGACGAGGCGCGCGCGGCCTTCGCCGGCCGGCACGCCGAAGTGGGCGATCGGCGGCACCGCGGACTGATAGGAGCCGCCCGATCGGATCCAACGCGAGCGGCGTCGGATCGCGCCGATCGCGTCGTCCTCCGTCTCGAGGAGGATCCGCGCGCCGAGCCCGTCGCGGTTCTTCGCGTCCGCG
>CAZBOK010000037.1:0-19404 GCA_964493525.1 uncultured Phycisphaeraceae bacterium
GCCGATCCGGTCGCTCGGCGGCGCCGACGACGGGCGGCTCCTGCTCGAACCGGAGGAGTTCTACATCTTCGCGTCGCGGGAGCGGATCCGCGTCCCGCCGCACCTGGCGGCCGAGATGTCGGCGTATGACGTGGGCATCGGCGAGCTGCGCACGAACTACGCGGGCTTCTTCGACGCCGGGTTCGGGCACGGCAGGAACGGCGAGCGCGACGGGACGCCGGCCGTGCTCGAAGTGCGGCCGCACGACGTCCCGTTCCTCATCGAAGACGGGCAGGTGTTCTTCCGCCTCGAGTTCTTCCGCACCGTCGCGCCGTGCCAGCGGATCTACGGCGGCGCCGAGGAATCCTCGCACTACTCGGAGCAGGGACTCACGCTTGCGAAGTTCTTCCGCGACGATTGACGCGGCGCGCGCGGGGCCGTCAGAACTTGACGAGGCCTCGCATCGTCTCGATGTCGGCCTTCACCTTGCCGCCCGACTCCTGGAGCGCCGCGAGCTCTTCCTTCGTCAGGTTGAGCTGGATCGTCTTCTCGACGCCGCCCTTCCCGAGCACGACCGGCACGCCGATGTAGAGGTCCTTCATGCCGTAGATGCCATCGCAGAACGACGCGCACGGCAGCAGACGCTTCTCGTCGCGGAGGATCGCCATCACCATCTCCACGGCGGACGACGCCGGGGCGTAGTAGGCCGACCCCTTCTTCAGCAGGTTTACGATCTCCGCGCCGCCGTTGCGGGTGCGGTCGACGATCGCCTTCAGGCGGTCCGGCGCGATCAGGTTCTCGATCGAGACGCCGTACACCGTCGAGAAGCGGGTCATCGGCACCATCGAGTCGCCGTGGCCGCCGAGGACCATTGCGTCGACGTCGGTCGCGGCCATCTTCAGTTCCATCGCGATGAAGGTGCGGAAGCGCGCCGAGTCGAGCACACCGGCCATCCCCACCACGCGGTTCGGCGCGAAGCCGGTGACCTTCATCATCAGGTAGGTCATCACGTCGAGCGGATTCGTCACCGTCACGACGATCGAGTTCGGCGCGTGCTGCTTGATGTTCTCGCCGATGCCCTTCACGATCTCGGCGTTCTTCTGCAGGAGGTCGGAGCGCGACATGCCCGGCTGGCGCGGGAAACCGGCGGTGACGAGGACGACGTCGGAGCCGGCGATGTCCTTGTAGTCGTTCGTGCCGACGATCGAGGTGTTGTATCCCTCGGTCGGACCCGACTGGAGGAGGTCGAGCGCCTTGCCCTGCGGCACGCCCTCGAGGATGTCCGTCAGCACGACGTCGGCGATGCCGCGCTCGACCAGGCGCTGCGCCGCCGTCGCACCCACGTTGCCCGCGCCGACCACCGTGACCTTGAACCGCGCCATCGCCTGTCCTCCGTCGTTCGTTCCGCGACCGATGGAAAAGCGTGGCAGCTTACGGGCGCGCGAAACGGCGGGCAACGGGGCGCGAGTGCGGCGAAACCGCGCAGGGCCGGAACGCGAAACGGGGCCGGTCCGCGAGGACCCGCCCCGTTCATCGCGACCGCGTGAAGCCGTCGGTCAGTCGACGACCTTCTCCTCGGAAGACACGTAGCGCACCGACTCCTTGCCCGGATCGACGGCGTCGCCGCCCTTCTTGTAGTGCATCCAGAGCTGGAGCCGTTCCGGCGCGAAGGTGAGGCCGGTCTTCTTGACGGGATCGGCGAACCCGTCGACCTTCACGGTGACGTCGTCGACGTCTTCCTCGAAGCCGCCGCCCTTCTTGAAGAAGCGGAACACCGACACCGCGGTGACCGACTCGCCGGGCGCCAGCTCCTTGCCCTTCAAGTCGATGCAGTCGTGGACCTGCGTGTCGCCGAGGTTCTTCTTCAGCTTCGCGCGGATCGCGTTCAGGGCCGTCGGATAGAAGCCCTCGGTGAACGTCGCGTCGGACGCGTCGGTCTGCGCGGTCAGCAGGAGCTGCAGCGGGACCGGCGCATCGTGCGTGTTCTTGATCGTGTAGACCACGTACCAGAACGGCTGCGTGCCGCGCTTCGTCGCGACCTCCATGCGACCGCTCGGGTTCACGAGCCGGGCTTCCGGCTCGATCGCGAGCTTCCAGCGCAGCGGGCTCTTCGCCGAAGCGGCGGTCGTGACGACCCCCGCGAGACTCGCCGCCACCAGCAGCACCGTAGTCAAACGCATTCGAAGGCTCCTGTTCTCTTCTCGATTGAACTCAGTCGACCCGCAGCTTCTGGAACTTCTCGACCGGCGAGTCCGGGCCGATCGGCACGAACCCCTGCTCCTTGAAGTCGAGGCCGAGCTCGCGGGCTCCGGTGTCCATGTCGAACTCGTCCACCGACGCGTCCGCATACAGGTAGTTCGTGGCGTGCTTGTGGTTCGGGCGCCCCTCGTTGTCGTCCGACGCGATGATCTCGCTGCCTTCCTTTGTCGACGCGATCGGGAACGCCTTCACGTCGCGGCCGGCATAGGAGATCGAAGTGGAGGGGATGCCGTCCCAGTCCTTGTAGGCGGAACCGGGCGTGTTGTCGGTCTCGGTCGTGTTGTCATCTTCCGGCTGGTTCGGACAGATGAACACCTTCATGTCCTTCTCGTCGATCATCGAGTCGCGCGCGAGGACGAGGAGGAAGCGGATGCCCGACTCCTTGGGCCAACGATCCTTGTTGCGCGTGCGCCACAGCCGGAGGTTGGTGCCGAGCTGCTTCAAGTTGCTCTTGCACGCCGTCGAGCGGCTGGTGTCGATCGCGTTCTGGAGCACCGGGAGCGCGAGCGTGATCAGGAGCGCGATGATCGAGATCACGACGAGGATCTCGACGAGCGTGAATCCGGATCGGCGAAGGATCAAACGTGTCGGCATGAGTGGTCTCCGCGTGCAAACCCCGTGCGGTTAGCCGCGAGAGGCCGACAGAGTAACCATCGCTCCGATCAAGACAAGCGACGAAACCGGTGCGCCGAATGGGCGGATCGGGTCAGCGTGCGACCGATCGCTTGAGCCGCTCGGCGCGGTCCGTCTTCTCCCACGTGAAGCCGGCGCCCTTCCTTCCGAAGTGCCCGTGGCGCGCGGTTTCGAAGTAGATCGGCTTGCGGAGATCGAGCATGCGGATGATGCCGGCGGGCGTGAGATCGAAGTTCTGCCGGACGGCGTCGAGGATGCGGGCATCCGGGACGCGGCCCGTGCCGAACGTGTCGATCGACAGCGACACCGGCTGCGCGACGCCGATCGCATAGGCGATCTGGAACTCGACGCGATCGGCGAGCCGCGCCGCGACGACGTTCTTCGCGACGTAGCGCGCGGCGTACGCCGCGCTGCGGTCGACCTTGGTCGGGTCCTTGCCGGAGAACGCGCCGCCGCCGTGGCGACCCATGCCGCCGTAGGTATCGACGATGATCTTGCGGCCGGTGAGGCCGGTGTCGCCGTGCGGGCCGCCGATGACGAAGCGCCCGGTCGGGTTGATGTGGATCTTGGTCTTCTTGTCGAGCAGCCGGGCGGGGATCACCTGCTTGATGACCTGGTCGATCATCGCCTTCTTGATCTTCGCGTGGCTCGCCTTCGGGTCGTGCTGGGTCGAGATGACGATCGCCTCGACGCGCTTCGGCTTCCCGTCGACGTACTCGATCGTCACCTGCGATTTCGAGTCCGGGCGCAGCCACGGCAGTTTGCCGGAGAAGCGCAGGTCGGCGAGCTTCGCGACCAATCGATGCGCGAACATGATCGGCATCGGCATCAGCTCGGGCGTCTCGTTGCACGCGAAGCCGAACATCATGCCCTGATCGCCCGCGCCCTGCTCCTTGTGGAGACCTTCGCCTTCGGTCACGCCCTGTGAGATGTCCGGCGATTGCGAGTGCACCGCGACCATCACGCCGGCCGACTCACCGCAGATCCCCCACTCGTCGTTCGTGTATCCGATGCGGTTCATCGTGTCGCGCGCGATCTGCCCGTAATCGACGCGCGCCTTCGACGTGATCTCGCCGGAGACGACGCAGAGGCCGGTGGTGACGAGCGTCTCGCAGGCGACGCGCGACATCGGGTCCTTCGCGAGCAGCGCGTCGAGGATCGAGTCGGAGATCTGGTCCGCGAGCTTGTCGGGATGTCCCATGCCGACCGACTCGGACGTGAAGAGGTGACGCTCAGCCATCGCACTTCCTTTCAAAGCGTGTGACCGGGGCCTCAGCGCCCGGCGTTCGAAGCGTTGTCGCAAAGTTCCAGGACGAGATCGACGGTGCGCGCGGACGCGCCCCGCGTGCGTTCGAGTGCGGCGCGTGCCGGAGCGGCGCCCGCGCGTCCGGCCGCGAGCCGATCCGCGAGGCGGTCGGCGAGCGATTCCGGAGGGTCGACGATCGTGAGCGCGCCGACCGACGCGAGGAATTGGGCGTCCGACCGCACGTTCGCGTTCCACGGACCGACGAGCGTCGGCGCGCCGGCGAGCGCGGGCTCGAAGACGTTGTGGCCGCCGATGCCGGCGACCAGCGACCCGCCGACGATCGCGACGTCGGCGATGCCGTAGATGCCGGCGAGCTCGCCCATCGTGTCGATGACGAGCGCGGAGTTCGGCCGCACCGTCGCGCCGCCGCGCAGCGCGGTGAGTCGAACGGGCAAAAGTCCGGCGCCTTCGAGCTCCCGCTCCGCGATCGCGATCCGATCGTGGTGGCGCGGCGCGACGATCAACCGCACCACGGCGTCGATTCGCCGCGCGGCGACGGCGACGGCGCGCGCGATCAGCGCGACCTCGCCGGGATGCGTGCTGCCCGCGACGACGAGCTTCTCTTCGGTCGAGAACCCGAGCTGCGCGCGCAGTCCGGCCGGCGCTGCGACCGGCGTCGCGTCGGCTTTGACGTTTCCGGTGACGACGATGCGATCCGCCGTCACGCCGAGCGCGACGAGCCGATCGCGATATTCATCGTTCTGCACCGCGTACACGTCCACGCACTCCATTCCGACCAACCGTCGAACCCAGCTCCGCGCGAAACGACTCGCGGAGCGCGCGCTGATGCGGCCGTTCGCGACCAGCAGCGGCACTCCGGCCGCCCGCGCGCGATGGGACAAACCGGGCCACAACTCCAACTCGACCAACACCAGCGCCGCCGGATCGACCCGTCGCAGCGCGCGCCCGACGAGCGGCCCGAGGTCGAGCGGCTGCAGGAACGCCGCGCGACCCGGAAGCGACCGCTCGGCGACCGCGACCCCGCTGGTCGTGGTGCTCGAGAGCACCACCTCGAGGTCCGGGCGCCGCCGCTCGATCTCCCGCGCGAGCACCGCGACCGCGGCCATCTCGCCCGCGGACGCCGCGTGCATCCACACGCGGCGTCGCGCGCCGCGCGGCGGTGGCAGTCGAATCGTCAGCCGTTCGAGAAGTCCTTCGCGCCAGCGCCGTCGCGACGCGAGGCGGAGCGCGATGAACGGCGCTCCGATCACGGACACGACGAAAAGCGCAGCACTATACCCGGCGAGCAGCAATGCGGGAGCGCGCGGCGTGTCGTTTCCTCGCAAGCGGCGCGGCGGTCCCGAGCCTCACTCGCCGAACTTCGGGAAGCAGCACTTCTTGTACTTCTCGCCGCTTCCGCACGGACACGGGTCGTTGCGCCCGACGCGCGGTCCCTCGCGCTTGATCGGCCGCGCCGGACGCGACCGACCGGCCGAGCGGCCGGCGAGATCGCGGCGCTGCTGTTCGCGGGCGACCCGCTTCTCTTCTTCGCTCGCGGTTCCCGGCGCGGCGGGCGGTTTCTGCTGAGGGGCCTCGGAAGCGGCGCCTTCCGAACTCGCGTCGCCGTCCGACTGGCCCGTGCTCTTCCAGCGCGCGTCGAGCTTCTTCTGCTCCTCTTCGCGCACGACCTGGACGCGGAAGATGAGGTTCGTGACGTCGTCCTCGACGCCGTGCAGCAGTTGCTGGAAGTGCTCGAAGCCTTCGCGCTTGTACTCGTTCTTCGGATCGACCTGCGCATATCCGCGCAGCGAGACCGTCTCGCGCAGCTGCGACATCGCGTGCAGATGGTCCTTCCACTTGGAGTCGATCACGTTGAGGAGCAGGAAGCGCTCGATCTGCCGCATCATCGGCGGGCCGATTGCCTGCTCGCGCGTGTCGTACGCCTGCGTGATCCGCTCCATGACGCGCGTCTCGACCTGCTCGCGCTCGATCCCGGTGAGTTGGTCCGGCGCGATCTCCACGCCGAACGATTGATGCATGCGGTGGCAGAAGTCCTGCAGCTCCCAGTCCTTCTTGCTCTCGCCGAGGTACGTGTCCATCTGCCGCCGCACGAGGCCGCGGCACATCTCGAACACGCGATCCTTCAGCTCGTGGCCGTCGCCGCCGTCGCCGAGGCTCTCGAGAATCTCCTGGCGCAGTGAGTAAATCGTCTTGCGCTGTTGATCCATGACCTCGTCGTATTCGAGGAGGTTCTTGCGGATCTCGAAGTTGCGCTGCTCGACCTTCTTCTGAGCACGCTCGATGCCGCGCGTCACCATGCGCGACTCGATCTCCTGACCCTCGAGCATGCCGAGGCGCTTCAACATCGGCGTGACCCAGTCGCGCGCGAAGATGCGCATCAGGTCGTCTTGCAGCGAGAGGAAGAAGCGCGTCGAGCCGGGGTCGCCCTGGCGGCCGGTGCGGCCACGGAGCTGATTGTCGATGCGGCGCGCCTCGTGACGTTCGCTGCCGACGATGTGCAGACCGCCGAGTGCGATGATGCGTTGCTTCTCCTCGTCGCACTGCAGTTTGTATTTGGCGAACGCGGCCTGATACACGTCGTCCGGCGCGGCCGCCCCGACTTCGTCGCGCGCGAGCGCGGCAGGGCTTCCGCCGAGCAGGATGTCCGTGCCGCGGCCGGCCATGTTCGTCGCGATCGTGACGGTGCCGAAACGGCCGGCTTGCGCGACGATGTGCGCCTCGCGCTCGTGGAACTTCGCGTTCAGCACGCTGTGCGGGATCCCCTTCTTGATCTCGTCGACGCACATCGCGTAACGCGCGACCTGATCGAGTCGCCAGGCGAGGATCTCCTTCTCCGCCGCCGCCATCACCTCGTCCGCGACGGCGCGCGCCGCGGCGACGTCCATGAATGCGGGCCGCGCGAGCGTCTCGCGGATGCGCGCTTCGAGCGACTCCGGCATCCACGCCGGACGCTTCGCGACGACCTTCGTCAACTCGGCGAGCGACGCCTCGCAGTGCTTCGCGAGGTAGATCGTCATCACGCGCGGGTCGGCGAGCATCCCGGAGACGCGCTCGGACTTCTCAATCGAGACGGTGCCGACGAGGATCGGCCGGCCGGTCTTGTGCACCTCGACGATCTCGCGCACCAGGGCCGCGTACTTCTCGATCTCCGACATGTAGACCACGTCTTCGTGGTCCTTGCGGATGTTCGGCCGGTTGGTCGGAATCTGAACGACATCGAGCTTGTAGATGCGGTGGAACTCGGAGGCTTCGGTCATCGCGGTGCCGGTCATGCCCGCGAGCTTCTTGTACAAGCGGAAGTAGTTCTGGAAGGTGATCGTCGCGAGCGTCTGCAGCTCCTCGCGAACGCGCAGCCCTTCCTTCGCTTCCACGGCTTGGTGCAGACCGTCCGACCAGCGGCGCCCCTGCATCAGGCGCCCGGTGAACTCATCGACGATGACGATGCCGGGGTGGCCGTCGTCATCGTTCTTGACCACGTACTCCTTGTCCTTCTTGTACAGATGGTGCGCGCGGAGCGCGGTCTCGATGTTGTGCGGCCACTCCATGTTGCCGCCGGTGTAGATCGAATCGACGCCGAGGAACTTCTGGGCCTTCTCGATGCCCTCCTCGGTGAGGATGCACTGGTGCTCCTTCTCCTTGATCTCGAAGTCGAGCTCGGGGCGGAGCTGTCGCGCGATCTGATCCGCGCGGTAGTAGCTGTCCGTCGAGCGCTCCGGGATGCCGCTGATGATGAGCGGCGTTCGCGCCTCGTCGATCAGGATCGAGTCGACCTCGTCGACGATGGCGTACTGAAGGTGCTTCTGCACCTGCTCGTCGGCGCGCGACTTCATGTTGTCGCGCAGGTAGTCGAACCCGAATTCGTTGTTCGTGCCGTAGGTGATGTCGGCGGCGTAATGCGGTTTGCGCAGCGCGGGGTCGTGCATGTTCGACTGGATCGCGCCGACGTTCAGCCCGAGCGCCTGATACACGGGGGTCATCCAGTCGCGGTCGCGCTGCGCGAGGTAGTCGTTCACGGTGACGACGAACACGCCCTTCCCGAGCAGCGCGTTCAAATACGCCGGCGACGTCGCGACCAGCGTCTTGCCTTCGCCGGTCGACATCTCGGCGATCTGACCGCGATGGAGGACGATGCCGCCCATCATCTGCACGTCGAAGTGCCGCATGCCGAGCGATCGCTTCGCCGCTTCGCGAACGCAAGCGAACGCTTCCGGGAGGATGTCGTCGAGGCTCGCGCCCTGCGCGAGCTTCTCCTTGAACTCGATCGTCTTCCGCTTCAGGTCGTCGGGCGACAGCGCGGAGATCGTCGACTCGAGTTGCGCGATGCGCTGGACGATCGGAACGAGACCGTGCACCACGCGCCGGTTCCGGGAGCCGAACATGTCGCGCAGGAACCGACCGGTTCCGAACGACATTCGATCCAGGGTCTCGCCGATGCGCTGGAAGAACTCGGTGGAATCCATCGAAGCGGGGTTTCCGCGACCGGGGCGGTTCGCACGGGGGCGCTCGCGCGCGACTCTCTTCCCGGCAATCCGATGAAGGGCGCGAAGTTAGCCGTGGCGTGGACTCAAGTCAACGCGAGGCGGACGGGGTGCCGAACAGGTGCGCATCGAGGAAGCGGAACAGCGTCTCGGCGTGAAAGGGCTTCACGAGGTAGCCGTCCGGCCCAGCGTCGCGCGCGAGGTCGATCGCGCACGCGCTCGTGAGGAGGATCGGGATCCGCGCCGTGCGAGGGTTCGCTTTGAGCTCGCGACACGCGGCGTCGCCGCACATCCGCGGCATCTCGACGTCCATCAAGATGAGCGCGTGGCGCTCCGGGTCGGCGAGGTCGAGGGCCTCTTCGCCGTTCCACGCGCGATCGACCGCATACCCCTTCGACTCGAGCATGAGCGCGAGCGTGTCCTGGATCGCGGCGTCGTCATCGACGAGCAGGATGCGCAAGCCGTTCGACGGCTCGCGTTTCATCGGCATGCAGGAGATCAGCCCCTTCAGGTGCGCGACGGTCGGGAGCGACGCTCCCTCCCAGGCAGCCTCGATGCGCTCCGCGATCTCCCGGTTGAACTGCTTGAGTCGCGCGAGCTCCGGATCGCTCGGATCCGCGAACATCTGATCGTGCGTGTCGACGGAGAAGAAGAACTCGCCGCGCACGAGGTGTTCGGCGAGTCGGAGCTTCATGAACTTGTATCGCGTGTTCCCGAGGCGAAGTGCGTAGGCCTGACCTTCGCACTTGTTCTTCGCGGTCTCATCGAGCATCGCGCCGATCGATTCGATCAGCGGCCGATCGTCCGCTCCATCGAGCGACGGCATCTGCGTGGGCGACCCACCATCCCGGAAGGCGATTCCGAGGTAGATGTCGACCGCACGTCGCAAGTGCTTCAACTTGAAGTCTTCGAGGCGCATCCGATCCGATCCACCCGACTGCACCCGCGCAGGAAACCGTCGACTCGCGGAGTGCGTGATCAAGTATCGAGTTCGGTACGACGGATGACCCTCAAACCACGAAACGCGGACAGAACTGTCCGCGCTTTGTGCAGACCGCGGCGCCGGTGCCGTCAGCGAATCGCCGGCGGAAGGAGGGTTCCGACCAGATCGCGCACGTGAGCGACGCCGGCCTCCTTCAATCGCGCCGAGAGTTCGTCGATCAGTCGGGGGAGCACGAGCGGATCGCGGAACGACGCCGTTCCGACCTGGACCGCCGTCGCTCCGGCGACGATGAACTCGAGCACGTCGTCGACGGTTTCGATCCCGCCGATCCCGATGACCGGGATCTTCACCGCGCGCGCGACCTCCCAGACGAGCCGGAGCGCGACCGGCTTGATCGCCGGCCCGGACAGTCCGCCGACGCCATAGCCGAGCTTCGGTCGCCGCGTCCGCCAGTCGACGGCGATCGCGCGGATCGTGTTGATCGCCGAAACCGCGATCGCTCCCGCGCTCCGCGCTGCGTCCGCGATGCCGACGATGTCGGGCGATTCGGGCGCAAGCTTCACGATCAACGGGATCGGCGTCTCCGCGCGCACTCGGCGCACGATGTCCGCGACGACGGTCGGGTCGCGCGCGAACGGCAAGCCCCCGGCTTCGACGTTCGGACACGAGATGTTGAGCTCGAGCGCGTCGATCCCGGCGGTCTCACCCACTCGGGCGGCGACCCTCGGCCACTCGTCGAGCCGCTCACCCGCGATGTTGAGGATGAGCTTGTCCGCGTGCCCGAGAACCTTCGGCAGCGTCTCGGTCAGCCATCGGTCGATACCTTTGTTCGGGAGCCCGATCGAGTTGAGGATGCCCGACGCGGTCTCGACGATCCGCGGCGGCGGGTTTCCCGCGCGCGGATTCAGAGTGATCGTCTTCAGGAGAAGTGCGCCGAGCCGCTTCGAGTCGACGAACGTCTCGCCCTCGGTGCCCTGTCCGAAGCAACCGGATGCGGAGATCAGCGGGTTCTGGAGGCGGAGCGGACCGATCTGGACGTCGAGCACGTCGTGTTTCTACAGCAAACCGCGGCGACGTTCACTTCTCGACGGCGGTGTTCGTGGACGGCGCTGGGCGCACCGGAAGGAGCATCTGGGTCGCGAGCAGGAACACGCCGACGCAGATCGCGCTGTCAGCGACATTGAACGTCGGGAACGGATCGAACGGCGGGAATCCGAAGTCGAAGCGGAGGAAGTCCCGCACCGAGCCAAAGCGGAACGAATCGAAGATGTTTCCCACCGCGCCGCCCATCACGAGTCCGAGCGCGAACACCTGGAGCCGCTCGCGCGGCCCCGCGTTCGCCAGGATCACGAAGATGATGAGCACCGCCGCGATCCGCACCGCGCGCAGGATCCACGGATTCCAGCGCTGACCGACGCCCCACATTCCGCCGGGGTTTCGGTGTGCGACGATCGAGAACCAATCGGTGACCTGCTGCGGCCCGGATCGCGCGATCGAGCGGAAGACGGCTTCCTTGCTCCAGAGGTCCAGCGCGGCGACCACGACGGCGATCAGCAGGAACAGCCCGAGTTTGCGCTTCGACATCGCCGTGCGTCCGGTCAGCGCCGGCGCGTCACATCTTCTCGAGCTTGGTCTGGCAGTTCACGCAGCACGGCGTCCACGGCAGGACCTCGAGCCGCGCGTTCGGGATCGGATTGCCGCACTCGAGGCACACGCCGTAGGTGCCCTGGTTCATGCGCACGAGCGCTTCGTTGATCTGCTTCACAACCGTCTCGTCGTTCTCGATCAACCCGAGCGTGAAATCCTGCTCGTAGTTGTCCGAGCCGAAGTCGGCCATGTGATTCGCGGACGCATCCTGGTCGCCGGCCTTGAACGCCTGCGACTCCATGCTGCGCAGATCGCCGACGAGCGTCTCGAGCTTCTCCTGCAGCCGGTCGCGGAACTCGCTCAGCTCGTTCTTCTTGAGCGGCGACTTCATCATGACCTTCGGCTTCTCTTCCGGCTCCGGCGCCGACTTCTTGGCCGGACCGACCGCTCCGCGCTTGGGCGGAGCCTTGCCTCCGGCTGCGGGCTTGGCCGCGGGCTTCTTCGCGCTGCTCGGTGTCGTCTTCGGGGTGGGTCGCTCTTTGGCCATCGCGTCTGCTCGGTTCCGACGGGCGCAACCCGTTCTTTTTTGGGGGCAGGCAATATAGGTTGCCGTTCCCGCGGTTCAAGGTCCTTCAGCGAGCTCGGCAACTGGAATCCACGGTTCGCGAATTCCTGGTGCACTTGCGGGCCGAGCTCGGGCTCGCGGCATCCACCATCGACGCTTACTCCCGCGACCTGAAGCGGTATCGCGAGCATCTCGCGGCGCACGGCCACTCCTCGATGGCGATCCGCAACGCGGAGCCGATCATCGATTTCCTCGCCGCCGAGCAATCCTCCGGCGCCGCCGAGGCGACGCTCGCGCGCCGGCTGTCGGCAATCCGCGTGTTCTACCGCTACCTGCTGGAGTCCGGCCGGATCGAGCGAGACGTCCGGCCGAGCGCGGGGTCCCCGCGCCTCTGGAAACGGCTCCCGAAGGTGCTGGAGCCGGCGTTCGTCGATCAGTTGCTCGCCGTCCCCGACGACGGTTCGCCCGCCGCGCTGCGCGATCGCGCGATGCTGGAGGTCCTCTACGCGATCGGTTGCCGCGTCTCGGAGCTGTGCGGCCTGACGCTGGATCGCCTGCACTTCGAGGCGGGTTACGTTCGTTGTCTCGGCAAGGGATCCAAGGAGCGCATCGTTCCGATCGCGGACTCCACGCGCGCGATCGTCGAGCGCTACCTGCGCGAAGCGCGACCGAAGCTCGCGGAAGGACGACGCCCGTCGCCCGCGGTATTCCTGTCGCGCACGGGCAAGCCGCTCGATCGCGTCCGCGTGTGGAGCATCGTGCGCCGCGAGGCCGCGCGCGCCGGACTCCAGGGCGCGAGCGTCTCACCCCACGTGCTGCGCCATTGCTTCGCGACGCACCTGCTCGAGAACGGCGCCGACCTCCGCGTCGTTCAGGAGCTGCTCGGACACGCAAGCGTCGCCACCACGGAGATCTACACCCACGTCGATCGACGGCGCTTGAAGGATGCCCACCGACGCTTTCATCCCCGCGCCGGTTCGTCCGGGTGAAAGTGGCGCCACACTTCGCGCGCCGCCCGCGGGCCGATCCCCGGCGTCGTCGCGAGCTCGCCCTCGGATGCCGACCGAATCGCTCCGAGATCGCCGAACCGCTCCAACAGGATGCGCTTCCGTCGTGGCCCGAGCAGCGGGATCACGTCCAGCTCCGATGCGAGGCTCTCGCCGCCGCGACGTTTGCGATGGAACGAGATCGCGAACCGATGCGCCTCGTCGCGCACGCGCTGCAGGAGCATGTTCTCCGGCGACGACTGGTCGAGCACGATCGGCTCGCCCTCGCCGCGGGTGAACACGCGCTCCTCTTCGCCTTCGCCGAGCACGAGTCCGCGGCCGCGCCGTGATCCCTTCGCGAACGCGATCAGGTCGAGCGCGCGCGCGCCGACGGAATCGAGCACTTCGCGGGCGACGTTCCACTGACCCTTGCCGCCGTCGACCATCACGAGGTCGGGCAGCCGCCGCTCCGATCGCTCTTCGACGGCCTTCCGGTAGTGGCGCTCGAGGACTTCGCGCATCGATGCGTACTCGTCCGCGGTGTCGGCCTGCTTGATTCGGAAGTGTCGATACTCGGATCGCCGCGGCTCTCCGTCCTGGAACACGACGCACGATGCGACGGTCTCCTTGCCGCCCGTCGTGGAGACATCGAAGCACTCGATGCGCGACGGCGTCCGCGCGAGTCCGAGCCGCTCGCGTAGCGACTCGAGCGTCCCCGCGGTGCGGCGTTGTTTGTCGGTCGACGCAAGGAACGTCAGCCGCGCGTTCTCGCGGGCCAGCTCGATCAACCGCGCTTTCTCCCCGCGTTGCGGCACGCGCACGAAGACGCGCGAGCCGCGCTTCTCCCCGAGCCACTCCTCGAGCGCCGCGCGGCCGTAGACCTCCGTCGGCACGAGCACCTCGACCGGGACCGGCCTCCCCGAGCCGTAGAACTGCGGGATGAACTCCGACAACAACTCGTCGTCGGGGAGGTCGTGCTCGAACGCGAAGCCAGAGCTGCTCACGATCCGCCCGTCCCGCACGAACAGCGCGACGATCTCGAGCTGACCGCCCTCGCGCCAGACGCCGAGCACGTCGAAGTCGCCCAGCTCGCGCACCTCGACTTCCTGCCGCTCGAGCGATTGCGCCAGCCCGCGCAGGTGATCACGGAGCAGCGCAGCGCGCTCGAACTGTTCCAGCTCCGACGCGTGCTCCATCTCCGCGCGCACGACCGAGACCACGTCGCTCGTGTCCCCGCGCAGCACGCGCACCGCACGCTCGACGTCCTTGCGATATCCCTCGACGTCGATCTTCCCGACGCACGGCGCGGAGCAGCGACCGATCTCGAACTCGAGACACGGCCGAGCGCGGTTCTTGAACTCGGTGTCCTTGCAGTCGCGCAGCGGAATCATCGAGCGCAGGAACCGCAGCGTCCGCCGCAGCGCGCCCGCGTTCGCGTAGGGCCCGAAGTAGAGCGCGCCGTCATCCTTCACTCGGCGCGTCGGCACGATGCGCGGGAACGGGTCGCGCGGATCGATGCGGAGGTTGAGGAACGTCTTGTCGTCGCGGAGCCGCAGGTTGTATCGCGGCTTCATCTTCTTGATCAGGTTGTTCTCGAGGAGCAGCGCTTCCTTCTCGCTGCGCGTCACGATGAACTCGACGTCGGCGACGTATCGCGTGATGAAGAACGTCGCGAGCCGACCATCCGCGGATGCCTGGAAGTAGCTGCGCACGCGGCTGCGCAGGGAGCGCGCCTTGCCGACGTACAAGAGCTCGCGCGCGTCGTCCCGGAACAGGTAGACGCCCGGATCGGTCGGCAGGTTGTCGAGCTTGCGCGAGAGGGTTTCGTTCACGGCGGTCAGCGGTAGCGCAGCTCGAGGTCCTGCAGCTCGCGAATCCGGTCGCGCACCCGCGCTGCCTCTTCGAACTTCAGCTCGGCGGCGAGCTTCTTCATCTCCGTCTTCTTGCGCTCGATCTCGCGCCCGATCTCCCGCGCGTCGATGCCGCTCAGGTCTTCGTTCACGGCCGGCACCGGCACGTAGTCCTGCTCCGCGACGTCCTGCAGGATGTCGCGGATCTGCTTCTTGATCGTGGCCGGCGTGATCCCGTGCTCGAGGTTGTACGCCGTCTGTCGCTCGCGACGGCGGTCCATCTCCCCCATCGCGACGCGCATCGATTCCGTCACCTTGTCCGCATAGAGGATCACGCGGCCTGACGCGTTGCGCGCCGCACGGCCGCAGGTCTGGATCAACGAGGTCGTCGAACGCAGGAAGCCTTCGCGATCGGCGTCGAGCACCGCGACGAGCGACACCTCCGGCAGATCGAGCCCTTCGCGGAGCAGGTTGATGCCGACCATCACGTCGAACACGCCCTTACGGAGATCCCGCACCAGCTCGGTGCGCTCGATCGTGTCGACGTCCGAGTGCATGTACTTCACCTTCACGCCGCACTCGAGGTAGTAGTCGGTCAGCTCCTCCGCCATGCGCTTGGTCAGCGTCGTGACCAGCACGCGCTCCTTCGCCTTCTCGCGCTTGCGGATCTCTCCCAGGAGGTCGTCGACCTGGCCGCGCGCGGGACGCACCTCGACCTCGGGATCGAGCAGGCCCGTCGGGCGGATCACCTGCTCGACGATGTGCGGCCCCGACTTCTCGCGCTCGAACGCGGCCGGCGTCGCCGACACGTAGATCGTCTGCGTGATCAGTCGCTCGAACTCCTCGAAGCGCAGCGGCCGGTTGTCGAGCGCCGACGGCAGCCGGAATCCGAACTCGACGAGCGTCTCCTTCCGCGATCGATCGCCGCGGTACATCCCGCCGACCTGCGGGATCGACTGGTGGCTCTCGTCGACCACCAGGAGGAAGTCCTTCGGGAAGTAGTTGAGCAGCGTCGCCGGCGGATCGCCGGTCTTGCGGCCGTCGAGATGCCGCGAGTAGTTCTCGATGCCGGAGCACATGCCCGTCTCGCGCAGGACCTCCAGGTCATACATCGTGCGCTGCTCGAGCCGCTGCGCTTCGAGCAGCTTGTTCACCGACCGCAGTTGCTTCAGGCGTTCGTCGAGCTCCTCGCGGATCGTCACGAACGCGCGCTCGAGCCGCTCCTGCGGGGTGATGTAGTGGCTCGCGGGGTAGATCGTGATCGAGTCGAACTCGGCCGTGACCGCGCCGCGCAGCGGATCGACCTCGAGGATCTTCTCGACGGTCGTGTCGAACAACTCGATGCGGAGGATGCGATCCTCGGAGTACACGGGGAACACTTCGATCACGTCGCCGCGCACGCGGAACGTCCCGCGTTGGAATTCGAGGTTGTTGCGCTGGTACTGGATCTTCGTCAGGCGCCGCAGCAGCTCGTCGCGCTCGACGTCCTCGCCGCGCGTCACGGACACCGACAGATCCGCGTACGCGTCCGGCGAACCGAGACCATAGATGCACGACACGCTCGCGACGATCAGCACGTCCGCACGCGACAGGAGCGACGCCGTCGCCGCGTTCCGCATGCGCTCGATGCGCTCGTTGATCGCGGAGTCCTTCTCGATGTAGGTGTCGGTGCGCGGGACGTATGCCTCGGGCTGGTAATAGTCGTAGTACGACACGAAGTACTCGACCGCGTTCTCGGGGAAGAGCTCGCGGAACTCGGAGTAGAGCTGCGCCGCGAGGATCTTGTTGTGCGCGAGCACCAGCGTCGGCTTCTGCACGCGCGCGACCACGTTCGCGATGGTGAACGTCTTCCCGCTGCCGGTGACTCCGAGCAACGTCTGGTGCGGCACGCCGCTCTCGACGCCCTTCGTCAGGCGTTCGATCGCGTTCGGCTGATCGCCGGTCGGTCGATAATCGGAGACGAGTCGGAACGGACTCGAACTCTTCCGCGCGGACTTGCCGTTCACGCGTCCCGGACGTCGATCTTCACCGTCGCGACGACGGCTTCGCGGAGACGGGCCGCGTGCGGGTACTTCGGGTCGTGTTCGATCAGCGTGTCGATCGCGGTCCGTGCCGTCGCGACGTCGCCCGCGTGATAGAGGAGGAAAGCCCCGAGGAATCGGGCGTCGCTCTTCAGCGGGTACGCGGCGAGGAAATCGTCGAGCTGCTTCACGACGGTCTCGAGCCCTTTGCGGCCGCCGTACGCGCCGTCGAGGTCGAGCGAATCGGTGAGCACGGCGGGGCGTTGGCGAACCGCTTCGTGAAGCTCTTGCGCGGCGCCGTCGATGTTGCCCGCCGCGATCTGCGCGAGGCAGTGCAGCACGCGCAGGTCGGCCGCGCGCGGCGCATAGAACAACGCGCCGCCGAACGACGCCTCCGCCGCGTGCGCTTCGCCGTCGGCGAGCTGCCGGCGTCCGTCGGAGACGAGCCGATCGATCAGCTCCTCGAATTGCGGCGGGATGATCGGGTCATCGAACTCCGCCGCGGAATCGAACGGGTCGAACTGCGTGCGCGCGGAGTCCGGCACGCTCACCGGCGCGTCCGCTTCCGGCTGCGGCTCGACGATCGTCCCGGGCTCCGGCGCTTCGACGGCGCTCTGCGCGGCGTCGGTGATGCTCCGCGGAACGACCGGCGGAAACGTCAGCCGCGTGGCGCGGATCGGCGTGCGCGGGAGCCCGTCGTTGACGAACGGTCGACCCGTGCCGACCGGGGTGAACGGACGGCCGGTCCCGACCGGGGCGAACGGACGGCCCGTGTTGGTCGACGGCAGCGGCGGCGACGCGCGCGGGAGGCGCGGCACGAACGTCGACTTCGCGGCGCCCGAGACGCCGGCGCCGTTGGTCGTCGAGTTCGTGTCGCCCGCGAACGTCGCGCTCGCGACGCCGAGTGCGAACGTGGTGAACACGAAAGCGCGCGCAATGGAACCGCACCTCCCCGCCGCCTGGTTCGATCGCTCGCGCATCGGCACCTCCGGTTCCGCCACGACCCCGCCGACTTTCGTCCGCACCGTCGGCAACTTATGTTAGCAGTCGCGCGACGGAGCGATCCGCTTCGCGGCGCGCTCTCCCGAGAAGGACTCCGATCATGCCGATCACCGCCTGCTCGTCGTGCTCGACCCGATTCAAAGTGCCCGACGAGCACGTCGGCAAGCCGATGAAGTGCCCGAAATGCGGCGCACGATTCCGCGTCGCGGATGAAGCCGCCGGCGCGAGCGCGAGGAAGAAGGCGAACACCACCGCGATCATCTGGGTCTCGGCCGTCGCCGCGATCTTGATCGTCGCGTTCATCGCGTGGAAGAAGGGGTTCGGCTCGAAGGCGCCGCTCGAGGGGCACATCGGCCAGCTCGACGCGGAAGAAGCGGCCGCCATCGAGCGCGGCAAGGCCAATCGGAACTCGACGTCCACCGCGCCGAGCAAGGCGCTGACGCCGGACGAAGCGTTGAAGAAGCGCGCGTCCGACGTGCTCGTCGCGATGCGCACTGGCGACGACGCGTCGCTCGGCCAGTGGATCGAGTACTCGCGGTTCCACGAGGCGAAGCGGGCGGCCGGATCCTCGGCGCCGCCGTGGGCGCAGCTCCCTCCGGAGGAGCAGTACGTGCAGCGCGAGGCGCTCCACACGGAGCTCGCCGGCACCGGCTCCGCGAAGATCCTGATCGAGCGCGGAGCGATCCAGTCGCTCGAGATCACCGAGCCGGGCAAGCAGAAGTCGGTCGTCACCGCGCTGCTCAAGGACCCGCTCTCGGATCGCAAGCAATCGATCGCGATGCGGTTCGAGTCGATCGCCGGGTCGTGGAAGCTGATCGAGTTCACGCGCGGCACCCTCGAAGGCGAGCCGGGATCCGCCGCGCCGACCGGCGCGGTCGAGGCGCCGAAGGCGTCGCATCGCATCGCGAACCCCGAGGCCGACCCGACGCCGGTGGATCCGGTCGCCGACGAGACGGGCCTCGATCGCGGCACGATCGACCGCTCGCTCGACGTCCTCAAGGACCTCACCGCGACCAAGAAGAGCACGCAGGCGCGCAAGGAGATCGTCGCCGTCGGACGGCCCGCGATCCCGCACCTCCTGAACGCGCTGATCGCGCTCGACTTCACCAAGCCGGAAGACCTCATCATCGCGCAACGGCTCTCGACCGCGCTGTCCGACATCACGGGCGCCGACTTCCCGATCGCGCCGGGCGGCATGGACGGGACGATGCTCGGCGAAACGCGCGACGGCAACGACACCAACCGCCGGCGCTGGTTCGGCTGGTGGCGCGACCACAAGACGACCTTCAAGAAGCGTGAGGCCGGCAGCTTCTCCGACGACCCCGACGCCGAGGACGGCAAGAAAGCCGACGATCCCAAGAAGGACGGCGGCGGGAACTGATCGAAGGGCGCTGATAAGATCCCGCGCTCGCGCGAGACCTCTTGCACGGTGATCAGGAGCCGAGAATGACCGATCGGATCGGGACGTGCCGCGGCTGTGGTTCGCAGTTCAAGGTGCCGGAGTCGTTCCAGGGCACCAAGGCGAAGTGCAAGAAGTGCGGCGGCATCGTCGAGATCCCGGCCGCCGGCGCCGCACCGCCGCCCGCCGCGACTCCGCCTGCGCCGGCGGCACCCGCGGCACCGGCTCGGCCTGCCGCCCCCGCGACGGCGCGCCGTGCCGCCCCGACTCGCTCGTCGCGTCCTCCCAGCCGCTCGGGAAGCACGATCCGCGCGGGCGCCGGCGCCGCGGCGCGCAACACCCGTCCGGGCCGTGAAGAGGCGGCCGCCAAGAAGGGCGGCGGCAGCTCCGCAGTGACGTGGATCGCGATCGCCGCGCTTGTCCTCGTGGCGGGCG
>CAZBOK010000038.1:0-19385 GCA_964493525.1 uncultured Phycisphaeraceae bacterium
GCCCGCGCTCCCCCATCGCGAGCACCGCGATCTCGCCGGTCGGACCGTGCCGGTTCTTCACCGCGCGCAGCATCGCGTACCCGGAGTCCTTCTCCACTTCGAACGTGAGCACGGCGTCGACGAGGTGCTCGAGCACCCGCGGACCGGCGACCGATCCGTCCTTCGTGACGTGACCGATCAGGATGACCGGCGCGCCGGCTCGACGCGCCGCCGCGACGAGGTCGGCCGCGCACTCACGCACCTGCGCCACTGAGCCCGCCGCCGAGATGAGCGATTCCTTGCGCAGCGTCTGGATCGAGTCGATCACGACCAGATCGGGCGCGCCGTCGGTGCCGTCGAGCAGCAGGTCGATGACGCGCTCGACGCGCTCCTCGGCGAGCACGAACAACCGGTCGCGCGAGCCTTCGGGGAGCTGCAACCGCTCCGCGCGCAACGCGACCTGCGCCGCGGATTCCTCCGCCGACACGTAGAGCGGGTTCATGCCGGCCGCCGCTCGATGGGCAGCCAGCGTGAGGCACAGCGTCGACTTCCCGATCCCCGGCTCGCCCGCGATCAGCACCACCGATCCCGGCACCAACCCGCCGCCGAGCACGCGATCGATCTCGTCGATGCCGGTGCCGAGACGCGCGGAGTCGTGCGGCTTCACCGCGGCGAGCGCCGTCGGCTCCGAGACCGGAGCGGGCGCGCCGGGAAGCCGCCCACCGGATCCGCGCGCGGTCGACTCGAGCTCCTCGACCAACGAGTTCCACGCCCCGCAGTCGTCGCAGCGCCCCGCCCAGCGCGGGTGTTCCGCGCCGCACTGCTGGCAGACGAATCGCGAGCGCGGTCGGCGGGTCATGCCGAGTAGTCGAACACGTACGCGATCCGACGCTTGTTCACGATCACGTACGGTGTCCGCTTCAAGAGCTGGAACTCGCGCGGTCGCTTGCCGGCGAGCCCCTCGACGGTCGGCTCGTTGACGATCAGGAAGTCCTGATCGCCGAGGTCGGTGCGCATGTAAGCCTTCTTGCGCATCTTGCCCGAGACCTCGAGGGGCAGGCGGCCGCCGAAGTAGAGGTTGACGAGCGCGAGGTCGCCCTCGATGTCCGACATCCGCTTGAACGTCTCGTCCCCCGCCGACTCGAGCAACTCGTGCGCGAGCAGGATCTCGTCGATGCTGATCATCGCGCGCGCGGTCACGATCCGGTCTCCCTGCTGCACGCCGACGAGGGTCGCGTCGTGCACTTCGATGAACTTGCGGCCGAGGTTGTTCAAGTAGTTCGACAACCGCCGGCCGCCGGTCCTCACGTGTCCCTTGACGAGGAATGACTCGGTGAGGAACAAATCTTTCACGAGCTCCAAGGACGACCCTCCCGGATCGGTTGCCAGAGACTCGACGCCGCACGGTCGGCGCCGAGAACGTGACCTCGCACCTCGGCCGCGAGGTACAGCGAGCCGAGGACGAGCACCAGCCCACCCTTTTCGGCCATTTCTCGTGCGAGCGAAACTGCGGATTCCGAATCGGACGTGATGCGAGCGCGGCCGCCGCACGCGGTCACTGCGCTCGCGAGCACGGCGGGGTCGGTCGCGCGCGGGCTCCCGTAACTCGTCGTGATGACGAGATCGACGTCGGCGAGCGCACGCGCCGCGCGCGCGCGGTCCTTGTCGTCGGCCATCGCGAACACGACGATCCGCCGGCGATTGCCGAACGTCGCGAACGCTTCGCGGCACGCGATCTCGACCGACTCCGGCGTGTGCGCGCCGTCGACGATGACGACCGGGTCGGTCGCGATCGGCTCGAGTCGTGCGGGCATGCGGAACCCGTCGAGTGCGGCAACCACTTCCTCCGCGGACGCGCGCACGAGTCCGGCCTCCCGCAGCACCTCGACCAGGCCGAGCGCGACGGCGACGTTGTCCGCCTGATGCAGGCCGAGCAAGGACGGAGCGAGGCCGCGGTAACGGTCCCGCCAGGTGCGCACGTCGATCGAAAGGCCGCGCGCTCCGTTGCGCGCCGACGGCTCGGTCCGCTCGACGCGCTCGATGACGACGTCGTGTCCGAGCCGGTGCAGTGCGACGCCGGCGCGATTCGCGGCCGCCGCGACGACCGGCAGCGCGCGATCGCCGTCGCGCAGCGCCGTCACGACCGGCGCGGATGGTTTCACGATCCCCGACTTCTCGTGAGCGATCGCCTCGACGGCGTCGCCCAGCACCGCGGTGTGCTCGAGCGAGACGTTCGTGATGGCGACCGCCGCGGGCGTCACCACGTTCGTCGCGTCGAGCGCGCCGCCCATGCCCACCTCGTGGACCGCGAACTCGACGCACCGTTCGCGGAACGCGAGGAATGCGGCGAGCGTGATGAACTCGAAGAACGTCGGGAACGGCAGTTCGTCCCGACCGGAGCGCCCGGCCCGCAGGAGCGCATTCGTGGCGTGCAGCAGCCCCGCCTCGTCGATCGGCCGGAAATCGACGAGCACCCGCTCCTCCATTGCATGCAGGTGCGGCGACGTGTGGAGCCCGACACGGCGGCCGAGGCGGGCGAGCAGCCACGCGACGATCGCGGCCGTCGACCCCTTCCCCTTCGATCCGGTCACGTGGACGACGGGCGAGGCGCGCTCGGGGTGGCCGAGCCGCTCGACGTACTCGCGCATGCGGACCAGATCGAATCGCACGCGACCGGCGTGGAATTCCGGGACGCGCTCCCAATTCGTGCAGGCGGCGAGCAGCCGATCGAGATCGGCGCGCGTCGCGACCGCGGCGGGAAGACCGGTCAGGTGGGTCTGGTCCATGAGGGGGTGCGGATTGTAGTGACGTTCGCGGTTCACCTAAGATCCGCGCCATGCGTCCCCGCATCGGCATCAACTGCGACGTCCATCCCGGAGCGAGACGGCGGGGCGACGGCCGGTTGTTCGCGCTGAACCCGGAGTACGCGAAAGCGATCCAGTCCGCGGGAGGCCTCCCGCTCGTCGTGCCGCCGCTGGCGCAATCGGAGCAGGTCGACGCACACGCGATCGAGACGCTCCTCGATTCGATCGACGCCCTGCTGCTGACCGGCGGGGACGATCTCCACCCTCGCGTCTACGGCCAACCGCTGCATCCGAAGGCGGAGCTGATGGACGTCGAACGCGACGCGGCGGACGTCGCGCTCGCGCGCGCCGCGCTCGAACGCGGCGTCCCGATCCTCGGCATCTGCGCCGGGATGCAGCTCTTGAACGTCGCGCTCGGCGGCTCGCTCCATCAACACCTCGCCGACCTGCGAGGCTCGCGCTACCCGGCGCTGCTCCCGATCCACGACGCGCAGGAGACCGACGCGAAGGAGCACGGCGTCGTGGTCGAGCGCGGCGCGCGGCTCGCGGCGGCGGTCGGAGCGGGCGCGATCGTGACCAACTCGCGCCATCACCAGGCGATCGACCGCGTCGCCGACGGACTGGTCGTCACCGCGCTCGCCGAGGACGGAGTCATCGAAGGCGTCGAGCTCGATGACGGGCGCTTCGTGATCGGCGTCCAGTGGCATCCCGAGGAGATGGCGGCGGATTCCGGTCAGCGCCGACTGTTCGAGGCGTTCATCGACGCCGCGCGCAAGCGAACCGCCGGCGTTTCCGGCCGTTCGGCGCGATGAGCCCCCTGCAACGACCGCCGCGGAAACCGTCGCCCATGCGGAATCGTCCGATCGTCCTCGCGCTGACCTGCGCCGCTCTCGTCGCGGCGCCGGCGGCGCGCGCACAGTCGGACGACGGTTCGACGACGATCGAGCTCCCTCGGCTCGCGGCCCAGCAGATCGTCCGCGAGCCCGCCGCGAAGATCGACAAGGATCTCCTCGCGACCGTCGCCGACGCGACGCGCACCGACCAGCTCGTCCGCGAGCCGGCGGCGTACGTGCATCTGCTCGCGCAGGCACGCACGCTCGTGCCGGGCGACATCGAGGCGCTCGGCGTGAAGCGCCTCGACGTCGCGGCCGTGCGCGCCGCACCCGCGGCGAACCGTGGCGTCGCGTTCGAGGTGAAAGGCACGCTCGAGTCGATCGAGCCGCCGCGCTCCGGCGAGCCGACGGAGATCCGCGGCACGATCCTCGACCTGTCGGGCGAACGCGTGGCGTTCACCGTGCTGCGCGAGTCCGAGGCGAACGTGGGCGACATCGTCCGCGTGCGCGGCTTCTTCTTCAAGCTGCTCGCGATCGAGACCAAGCCCGGCGAATACGCCGACGGCATTCCGTGCCTCGTCGGGAAGGACCTGACGCGGTCGTTCCTGCCGATGCCGAAAGTGACCGCGCTCGATCCGGCCGTGCTGGTGCAGGTCCACGAGTCGACCCGCAGCGAGATGATGGACCTGCAGCCCGACGTCCTCTTCCACGTGCTCGCTTGGGCGCGCGATCTCCCGGCCGCGGAGCGCGCCAACCTGCAGGGCGCGCAGATGGACGTCCGCGAGCTCGACCGCGACCCGGACCGATGGCGCGGCAAGCTGATCACGTTCAACGCGCGCTACCTGCAAGGCCCGAACTACAACTGGACGGAGCGGCTCGGACCGGACGGCGAGAACCCGCTCGAGGTCGACGCCTTCCACGAAGGCATCCTGCTCCACGCGGCGAATCGGAAGATGCGCTGGATCAGCACCGAACCGTTGCCCCCGGAAGCGGTCGGCGATCACGGGATCACGATGGTGACCGGCGTGTTCGTGAAGATGCTCGCGTGGGAAACGACCAATGGCGTCGTGATCGGTGGCCCGCTGATCGTCCCGATCCGCTTCGATCGCTTCACGCTCGGCGACGGCTCGAGCATCGGTCGCATCGGACCGTGGCTCGCGGGCGCCGGCGCCGCCGCACTCGCGCTCCTGCTCTGGTTCATGCTGCGTGATCGCCGCGAGACGCATTCGTTCCGCCGCGACATCGCCGCGCGCCTCGCCGCCGCCGGACGCACCCCCGCGCCGCCGACCGACGCGTCGAGCTGACCGCTGCGTGGACCGGCCATGACGGATCGCGTCACCCGGATCGATGTCCTGCGCGGGGACCGAGCGCACCGCGTCTCGATCGGCGCCGGCATCGCGTCGTCCGCCGGCGCGTTCGAGTCGGTCGTCCCGCTCGGCGCGCGAGTGGCGTTCGTGACCGATCGCAACGTAGAGGCCGCGCACGGCGCCCGCGTTCGCGCGGCGCTCGCACCGCTCGGCGCGTCGATCGCGGTCCACGTGCTCGAGCCGGGGGAAGCGACGAAGACGCCGGAGACGTGGACGAAACTCGCACGCGCGTTCGCCGCGGACCGCATCGACCGCGGCGCGCTCGTCGTCGCGCTCGGCGGCGGCGTCGTGAGCGACGTCGCGGGATTCACGGCGGCGTGCTGGCAACGCGGCGTGTCGTGGGTCGCCGTACCCACCACGCTGCTCGCCCAGGTCGACGCGGCGATCGGCGGCAAGACTGGCATCGATCTCCCCGAGGGCAAGAACTTGCTCGGCGCGTTCCACCCGCCGGCCGCCGTCCTGGTCGACCCGACGCTGCTCGCGACGCTGCCCCGCGAGGAGTGGACGAACGGTCTCGGCGAAGTGCTCAAGTCCGCGCTGCTCGTCGGCGACCCGCTGCTCGCGTCGCTCGAGGCCGCGGGTGATCGGTTCCGCGACGACGCGGCGCTACTGCACGACATCCTCGAGCGGTGCATCCGATACAAGGCGGCGGCGTGCACCGAGGACGAGCGCGACACCGGCGTGCGGCGCCTCCTGAACCTCGGCCACACCATCGGCCACGCGCTCGAAGGGGCGTCGGGTTACGCGCTGCCGCACGGCCGCGCGGTCGCACTCGGCATCGTCGCGGAGTCGCGGCTCGCCGCAGCGCTCGGCCATTGCGACGCCGCACTGGTCGACCGCGTCGTCCGCGCGGCGGGCCGGCTCGGACTTCCGGTGAGCGCGGAGCGCGTCGATCCGGCACGCGCGCTCGACTTCCTCGGGCTCGACAAGAAACGATCCGCTCGCGCGCTCCGGTTCGCGCTGCCCGTCGCGATCGGTCGCGCGGACGTGTTCGAGGTCACCGACGTCGCCGCGATCCGCACCGCGATCGAATCGCTCGCGCGCTCCCCGTAACCGCACGCCGCGCGCTCCGTCGGATGCGGCGTGGAGCGTCTCCGCCTCGCGATCGTCCTGTGGAATTGCGTCCGCTTCGCCGAGGACGCGGGCGGCTTCCGCGCGGCGATCCCGCGCACGGCCGAACTCGCGGACATCTGGCTCGACGCTTCGCGCGACGTCCTCGTCGAGCGCGGACTGAGCGAGCAGACGGCGGATCGCGTGATGCGGCTCCGGCGCGCCGGCGCGCACGAGCGGGAGATCGACGAGGCGGCGCGGCTCGGCGCGCGGATCCTGCTGCCGGGCGAGGCCGGATACCCGAAGGACCTCGTGGATCATCCGTACGCACCGGCCCCGCTCTACGTGCGCGGGCGCGGCGCCGCGCGTCTCGACGAGTCGCCGCGCATCGCCATCGTCGGAAGCCGCGGAGCCGATCGCGAGCGGCTGACGATCGGAGAGGATCTCGGCCGCGCCGCGGCCGGCGCCGGAATCCCCGTCGTCAGCGGGCTCGCGCGCGGCGTCGACGCCGCGGCGCACCGTGGAGCGGTGTCGATCGGGGCCGGGTGCCTGCCGATCGGCGTGGTCGGCGGCGGGATCGACGTCGTCTATCCGCACGCGACGCGGAACGAGCACGCCGCGGTGCTCGAGCACGGAGCGATGCTGTCGCCGTTCCCGATCGGCTCGCCGCCGATGCATTGGCACTTCCCAATGCGGAACCGGATCGTCGCCGCGCTCGCGCGGTTGGTCGTCGTGGTGTCGGCGGGCGAGCGCTCCGGTTCGCTCTCGACGGCGGCGGCCGCCGTCGCGTGCGGCGTCGAAGTCGCGGCCGTGCCGGGTTCGCCGCTCGATCCGCTGTCGGCCGGGTCGAACCTCCTGATCAAGGACGGCGCGCTCGTCGTGACGGAACCGCGGGACGCGCTCGAAGCGGTGCTCGGCGTCGGATCGGAACGGGTCGCCGCACTCGGGGCCGCGCGGTTCGGCGAGCGCCGCGCCGGCGCGGCCCCGCCGCTCGATCCGTTCGACGCCCGACTGCTCGACGCCGTCGCGTTCGAACCCTCGACCGCGGAAGAGATCGCGTGCCGACTCGATCGTCCGATCGCCGACGTCATCGAGCGACTGATCGCGCTCGAGCTCGCGGGTCACGTGCGGGTCGCGCCCGGGCGACGCTACCGGCGCGTTCGCTGATTCAGAGCCAGCGCGTGAACAACCAGAGCATCACGCCGCCGACCGCGCCGATCAGCGCGAACGAGGCGAACCGCTGGAGTCCGGTGAGCGCCGCCGTCTTCAGGCAGTCGACGCGCAGCGCGTGGTAGACGAGCGACGAGATCAGCGTGATGAAGAGGAAGAGGAGGACGTGCTGGATCACGATCGCGTCGCTCCTGCGGCCTGGGCCGCTCCGGCGGGATCGCGGATCTTCAGGTGGATCTCGTAGAGGTCGACGAGCACAACGATGTTCAAAAGACCGGCGACCGACGTGAACAACAGTCCGACGTCGAGGCCGGCGATGTCGTGCGTGATGCGCAGATCCTTGGTCACGAACAGCGTCGCGAGGGACGGGAGCCCGTTCCAGAGCTGGGCGGCGAGGTAGAGCCCGAACTTCTCGACGTTGATGACGCGATATTCGCCGAGCGCGAGCCCCACGCCGAACGCGAGCAACACGAGCACGCCGAAGTAGATCGCCTTGTCGACGCGTCGATACACGACGTGCCCGAGGCCGGGAACGAGCCAGCCGAGCAGGAGCCCGAGCGCGAGCTTCGAGTTCGAGGTCTCGGGATTCGCGGGAGGAGGGTTCATCGATCCAAGCGGCGGGCGGCCGGCGACCTGCGGCGGAAAGGGCGCCATGCAAACGGCCGGTGACCGCCGCGGAAAGCGTTTTTCCCTCCGCCGAGTTCGAAACCGTCAGCGGATCGGGTAAACCGCGCCGTGCCATGGCCGCCGTCCATCGAACGACCGTCCGCGTGCGCTACGCCGAGACCGACCAGATGGGAGTCGTGTACCACGCCAACTACGTCGTGTACTTCGAGGTGGGCCGGACCGAGTCGATGCGCGCGCTCGGGCTCGACTACGCGGAGATGGAGCGGAACGGGATGATCCTCGCCGTCGTCGACGTCGCCGCGCGGTTCGTGAAGCCGGCGAAGTACGACGACCTCCTGACCGTCGAGACCGCGCTCGTCAGCGCGAGCGCCGTCCGGGTCCGGTTCGAGTATCGGATCCTGCGCGGCGCCGGTGCGGGCGAGGAAACGCTCTGCACCGGGTCGACGACGCTCGCCTGCGTGAACCGCGAAGGACGTCCGGTGCGATTCCAGAGCCCGTGGCTCGAGCGGCTGCTTTACCTCGCCGGCACCGCCGATTGAATGGGTCGATTGAACGGGGGCGCCGGTGCGATTCGCGCGGAAGCCGCGCGCGCGGCGAGCGTTCCCGGTGCTCTTCCGTCCTTGAGGAACAGAAGCCGATGACGACCGACCACCGGCTCCCTTCACGGTTCGCATGCGCGATGCTGCTCGCGCTCGGCGCGTGCTCCAGCCTTCCCTCGGGCGACGGCAGCCGGCCGCTCACGCCGGAGGAGATCGAGTACCAGCGACGCCTCGAGAACTACTCGCGCGAACCGCTCGATGCTTCGGGGCGCGCGCAATTGATGGTGAAGCTCGACCGCACGCTGTCGATCTGGGGACGGACGAACGTCGAGCAGCTCGGATCGGAGGACCGCAAGGTCGTCGACAACCTCGAGGAGGTGCTCGAGCGCGACGTGTACCAGAACTTCGATGCCGTGCTCGACGTGTACGCGAACGGCGACCCCGAGCAGCGACTCGTCGCGGCCGCGGCGCTCGGGTTCTGCCGATTGAAGGAACCGGATGACCCGGGCTTGCGGGACGATTTCCGTTCCCGCTGGCCGCCGGTCTACCCGCGCGCGGTGGAAGCGCTGGTGCGCGGCCTCGACTCCGATCAGCCGGTGTTCGTGCAGAACTGCCTGCTCGGCCTCTGGAAGATCGGCGACGCGACGACGCCGACCGCGCCGCTCGTGCGCCTCCTGTCGAGCGATCGGGTCGAGCTGCGCTCACACGCCGCGCTCGCACTTTCGACGATCCTCACGCCGGAGACCGGCGAGTCGGCGATCGGGGCGCTCCTGAACGCGCTCTACGACGCCGATCCGAAAGTCCGCAATCACGCCGTATCGGCCGTCATCGCGACGAAGCATCGCGACGCGGCGGGCCGACTCGCGCAGATGCTCGACGATCCGTACCTGCTGATCGAGGCGAATGCCGCGCGCGGCCTCGCCGACCTGGGCGACTGGCGCAACTGCCAATACCTGATCGATCGCCTTGACCGCTTCATGAAGGAAAAGCCGTCCGGCAGAAGTCGCGAGAAGACCGACCTCGACGAACGGCGCGCGTTCATCTCGAAGCATCTCGTGAGCGCGCTGCAGGATCTCTCGGGGAAGAACTTCGGCGACGACATGGAGAAGTGGCACGACTGGTGGTCGGAGCGCTCCGCGGGCGGCACTTGACGATCGATGCCGCGCGACTTCACTTCCCGTAAGGCCGCCGTTTTCACGGAATCGGTCATCCGCGAGATGACGCGGCTCGCGCAGCGCCACGGCGCCGTGAACCTCGCGCAAGGCTTCCCCGACTTCCCGGCGCCGAGCGCGATCAAGGAGGCCGCGAAGCGCGCGATCGACGCCGACTTCAACCAGTACGCGATCACCTGGGGCACGCGCGCGCTGCGCGCCGCGATCGCCGAGCGGATGCGGAAGTACAACCGCGTCGAGGTCGACCCGGAATCGATGATCACCGTCTGCTGCGGCGCGACCGAGGCGATGATCTCCGCGCTGCTCGCGACGGTCGACCCCGGCGAGGAAGTGATCGTCTTCGAGCCGTTCTACGAGAATTACGGACCCGACTGCGTGCTCTCGGGCGCGACACCGGTGTTCTACCGGCTCGAAGCTCCCGACTTCGCGATCGACTTCGACCGCCTGCGCGGGCTCATGAACGCGCGCACCAAGGCGATCGTGCTGAACACCCCGAACAACCCGACCGGGAAGGTGTTCACCCGCGCGGAGCTCGAGCGCATCGGCGCGCTCGCGTGCGAGTTCGACTGCCTCGTGATCACCGACGAGATCTACGAGTACATCCTCTACGACGGGGCCGAGCACGTCTCGATGGCGTCGCTGCCGGGGATGGCGTCGCGCACGATCACGATCTCGGGGCTGTCGAAGACGTTCAGCGTGACCGGCTGGCGCGTCGGATGGTGCGTCGCTCCTCCCGCGATCACCGCCGCGATTCGCAAGGTGCACGACTTCCTGACCGTCGGCGCGCCGCACCCGCTGCAGGAGGCCGCGGCCGTCGCGCTCGGATCCGACGAGTCGTACTACCGAGATCTCGCGATCGCGTACCGCGCTCGCCGCGATCGACTGCATCGCGGGCTCGTCGACGCCGGGTTCACTCCGAGCCTGCCGCGCGGCGCGTACTACATCCTCGCCGGGTTCGACCGCTTCGGCTTCGCGGACGACGTCGCGTTCGCGCGCCATCTCGTCGAGAAGGTCGGCGTCGCCGCGGTGCCGGGCTCGTCGTTCTTCGCGAATCCGAAGGACGGAGCGCGCCTGATCCGCTTCTGCTTCCCGAAGCGCGACGCGACCCTCGATGCCGCGCTCGAGCGGCTCGCGCGCATCGCGCACTGACCGTTCACTCGACCTAACCGAAGATCCGCCACGCGATCCGATGCAGCGGCAACGTCCGCACGAGCGTGTCGGACGCCGCACCAAACGAGCCGCGCCAGCGATCGCCGGAAACGCCGCGCAGGAAACGCGCGCAATCAGCGCGGCTCACGATCCGTGGAATCAACCCGCGCTTGAGCGCGCTGCGCGCGAGCCGCGCGAGCTCCGCGGTCTCCGCGGACGCGGACGCTGGTCGCGCGACCCCGACGTCGATCAAGTGCACGGTCCGATCGGGCGAGACGAGAACGTTGCGGACGTTCAGGTCGGGGTGGACCAGTCCCGCGCGGTGCAGAGCGCCGACCGCGCGGCCCGCGGCGGAGATCACCGCGCGTCGAGCCGCGTCGCCGCCGCTTTCCCGCAGGAACCGCTCGAGATCGATCGCGCCGTCGAGGAGCGGAGTCACCGTCTCCACGCGCGCGAGTCCGGGAATCGCCAAGCGCGTCACTCGCACCGCCACGATCGCGGGGCTGCCGACGCCGGCAGCGCGGATCGAAGCATTGTGGAGCAGTCGGCGGAACGCGCGATGACCGGACGTGGCGGCGCCGAGGAATCTCCCGAGCACGCCGCCGCGCCGCTCGGTCTTGACGACGAGCGGCGCCGCGAGACCCGCGAGGCGGACCACGGGGATCTCGCCGCGGCCGCCGCCGAGTCGTGCGACGACCTCGCCGAGGGCCGTGGGCGCGACGCCTTCGAGCATCCCCGCTGCGACGAGAGCGTCGCGGTGATCGTCGCGCACGAGCAGCGAGATGTCGCCGTTAGCGAGCTCGCTGTAACCGTCCGGCAGTGCGCGCAGCGCCATGACGCGGCATGGTACGGATTCGTTTTTCGCGAACGACCCGTCACAATGCGCCCGTGACCGAACGCGTCCTCCTCATCCGGCTCTCGGCGCTGGGCGACATCGTGGTGACGCTCCCCGCGCTGCCGCTCCTGCGCGCGGCGCGGCCCGATCTGACGATCGACTGGCTCGTCGAAGATCGTTTCGCCGCGCTGCTCGGGGAGGTGGAAGGGATCGACCGCGTGCTGGTCTACCCGCGGAAGAAGCTCTCGCGTCCGACGTGGCGCACGCCGATCACCGCGGTCGCGCATTGGCGCGCGCTACGTCGCGGCGGCTGGAGCACCGCCGTCGACCTGCAGGGGAACATGAAGAGCGCGATGCAGCTCGAGCTCACGCGCGCGCCGCGCAAGATCGGCCCGGACCGCGGCGCCGCGAAGGAAGGTGCGCATCGCTCGGCGAACGTGCGCGTGCCGATTCCCGCCGGATGTCATCGCATCGAGCGCGTGATCCGGTTGCTCGAGCCGCTCGGAGTGCAGGCTCGCGATGCGTTCGACGGCATCCGACTCGCCGGCCACGCGATGCCCCGGTTCCGGCGTCACCCGGGGGCCGAGGCGGCGACCGCCAGCGCGCTCGGCGACGATCCGCGGCCGATCACGGTCGTGCATCCCGGAACGAGTCGCGCGGCAGCGTTCAAGCGCTGGCCTCCCGCCCGCTTCGGGGAGTTCGCGACGACGTGGCAGCAGGGCGGAGCCCGACGCGTGATCGTGACGCATGGTCCTGGCGAGGAGGACCTCGCGAACGCCGTGGTCGCAGCGACGGGCGGCAGGAACTCGGCGGAGTTGTTCCCTCCCGCCGGAGGCATCGCGGGACTGATCGCGCTGTTCCGCCGCGCGTCGCTCGTCGTGGCCGCCGACAGCGGACCGTTGTTCCTCGCGTCGGCGCTCGGGCGCCCGACCGTCGCGCTCTTTGGACCGAAGGATCCGGCGATCTACGCGCCGCCGTTCGGGCGCTCGCGCGTGGTGCGTGAATCGGTGCCGTGCTCGCCGTGTTCGCTGCGCGATTGCGACGATCCGATCTGCATGAAGCGGCTCGAGCCCGCCGCGGTGAACGCGGCCGCGACCGAACTCCTCGCACGATCGAACGAATAGTTCAACTCTCCGCGAGCACGCCGAGCACGTCGGTCCCGTACTCGCGGATGCGCCACGGCTCGAACCCCGAGGTCGCGAGACCGGCGGCGTCGGCGGGACGGTCGATGACGAGGCGCAGGAGGAGCGTGTTCGGCGCGATGCGACCCGTGTCGACGCCGCGCGCGGCGGCCCGACGGCTGCGCCACGCTTTCAGTCGCTCGAGGACGATGCGCTGCTCGTCGGAGAGGCGCGGGCCGTTCTCGTCGCGCGATCGGCGCGGCGGCGGCGGCAGCGGGCCGAGGCGCTCTGCATCGCGGATGCGCTCGACGAGCGGCGTCGCGCCGCGGCCTTTGAAACGGTCCGGCAGACCCGGGATCGACGAGATCGCGCGCTCGTCGCGCGGGATCGACGCCGCGAGCCGGACGAGCGCGGAATCGCCACACACGCGGAACGGGGCACGGTCTTCGCTCGAGGCGATCTCGTCGCGCCAGATGAACAGCTCGCGGAGGATGCGCCGCCCGATCCCGTCGAGCTGACGCGCGCCGTCAACGTGGGCGTAGTCTTCCGGGTCGAACGCGTGCTCCTCGTGAACGACGCGCTCGACGCGCCGGAACTCGGAGAACGCTTCTTCGACGCGCGCGGTCTCCTCGAGCCGCACGCGCAGGAACGCCATCAGTGCATCGAGGTGGCGAACGTCGAGCGCGGCGTACTCGATCTGCTCCGCGGAGAGCGGCCGCACGCGCCAATCGCTCCGTTGGAAGCGCTTCTCGAGCCGCACGCCGAACTGCTCTTCGAGAAGCCCCGCGAGTCCGGTCTTGCGAAAGCCGAGCACTGACGCCGCGACCATGGTGTCGAACAGCCCACGCACCTCGAGGCCGAACTCCTTCCGGAGCAGGTGCAGGTCGTTGTCGGCCGCGTGCGCGATCTTCGGCACGCTCTCGTCCGCGAGCGCGGCGGCGAGCGGGCTCAAGTCGCGCAAGCGCAGCGGATCGACGATCCACTCGCGCCCGTCGGCCGCGACCTGGATCAGGCAGATCTTCGTGCGGTACGAGAAGAACGAATCCTGCTCGGTGTCGAGTGCGATCGACGGGGCGCTGACGAGTTCGGAAGCGAGGCGCGCCAGTCCGGCGGCGTCATCGACCCAGGTCGTGGTCGATTCGGATCGGGCCGGTTCCACGGGCATCGCGGGGGCTTCGGGGCGCCTTCCGGCCGCTCAGTAGTTGTCGCGGTAGCGGCGCAGCGCCGCATGCGCTGCCGTCTTGGGAACACCGCCGCCGGTGCCGCCTTTGCCGGGAACCGCCGCCGCGGTCGCTTCGGTGCGCGGATCGCCGCGGAAGCGGTGGAACGACGCGCGGATGTAGTCGAGGCGCGGCTTCAGCTTCGCTTCCGGGACGAGCAAGCGATCGAGCCCCCACTTGAAGTCGTCTCGAGTCGAACCGGTGAGCTCGTACTCCTGGCTCATCACGATCGCTTCCTCGGGGCAGACCTCTTCGCAGTAGCCGCACTCGATGCAGCGCAGCATGTCGATCACGAACTCCTTCGGTTGCTTCTCGATGCCGCGCGGCGTCTCTTCGGCCACGATGCTGATCGCGATCGGCGGGCAGACGAACTCGCACAGACCGCACGCAACGCACTTCGAGTTGCCGTCGCGGTCCTGCACGAGCACCGGGACGCCGTGAAACGACGGCTTCGGCTCGAGCTTCACCTCGGGGTACTGGCGCGTCACCTTCGGCTTGAACAGGTTCTTGAAGGTGTAGACGAGCCCCGCGAACAGCGTCTTGAAGTAGAAGCGTTCGCCGAGAGTGAGTTCGCGTTGCTTGACGAGGACCATTCGGGTTCCTTCGCGGTGATGATTCGGCGCGTGCCGCTCAGCGGTCGCATTCGCCCATCACGAAATCGATCGATCCGATCAACGCCACGACGTCCGCGAGGTCGCGTCCGACGCAGAGCTTCTTCAACGCCATCATGCTGACGAACGACGGCGAACGGATGTGCGCGCGGTAGGCGCGCGGACCGCCGTCGGAGATGAGGTAGAAGCCGAGCTCGCCCTTCGCGGCTTCGATCGCCTGGTACACCTCGCCGGCGGGCGGCCGCATGTCGGTGACGATCTTGAACTGGTAGATCAACTCCTCCATCGACGAGTACACGCGGTCCTTCGGGGGAAGGACGTACCGGTAGTCGCGAGTGATGAACTCGCCTTCGGGGAGACCTTCGATCGCCTGCGCGATGATGCGCGAGCTCTGGCGCATCTCTTCGAGGCGGACGAGATAGCGGTCGTACACGTCGCCGACGGTGCCGACGGGGACTTCGAAGTCGTACTTCTCGTAACCGAGGTAGGGCTGCACCTTGCGCAGGTCGTGGGGCAACCCGCTCGCGCGCAGGTTCGGCCCGGTGAGACCGAGTTCGATCGCCTCGTCGACCGTGAGGCGCCCGATGTTGCGAGCGCGGTCGTACCAGATGCGGTTGCCCGTCAGCAGCAACTCGTACTCGTCGACGCACGCGGGGAGGCGCTGCGCCCACGCCTTCAGACGACGCGCCCAGTCGAGCGGCAGATCGTGCGCGACGCCGCCGAAGCGGATGAACTCCTGGTTGGTGCGGAGGCCCGTCAACTCGTCGAGCAGGTCGAAGAGGTCTTCGCGCTCGCGGAACGCGAGGAAGAACGGGGTCACGGCGCCGACTTCGAGCGCCGACGTGCCGAACCAGACGAACGCGGCCGTGAGGCGCATGCACTCGGCGATGATGACGCGAATCGCCTCCGCGCGCGCCGGGACGTCGATGCCGCAGAGCTTCTCGACCGCCATCGCATAACAGACCTCGCTCTGCAGCGGCGCGAGGTAGTCGAGCCGGTCGGTCATCGGCATCCACTGCAGGTAGGTCACGTGCTCGGCGTGCTTCTCCTTGCCGCGGTGCAGGTAACCGACGACCGGATCGAGATCGATGACCGTTTCGCCGTCGAGCTTGAGTGTCACCTGCAGCACGCCGTGCGTGGACGGGTGCTGCGGCCCCATGTTCAGCGTCATGATCTCCGTGTGGAGATCCGCGGTCGCTGCTTCGTTCGGCACTTCGAGCGCGTCGATCGGATTCATGGGGTGGCGCTCCCGGCGCCCGGCAGCGGCTCGGCTCCTTCGGGGCGAGGCATCATCACGCCGCCGAGTTGCAGGTAGACGCGCTCGGGTTCGATCCCTTCGAGGGGGAAGTCCTTCCGCATCGGGAAGTACTGGTACTCGTCCGGCATGAGGATTCGACGCAGGTCCGGGTGTCCGTCGAAGCGGATCCCGTACATGTCGAAGGTCTCTCTCTCGTGGAAGTTCGCCGTCGGGAACAACGGCATGACGCTCGGCACTCGCGGGTCGCGTTCCGGGCAGCGAGTCTTCACCCGGATGCGCGCGTTCAGGTCGAACGAGTAGAGGTGGTAGACGACCTCGAACCGCGGCTCCTCGCCGAGGTGATCGACGCCGCAGACGTCGAGCAACAACCGGAACCGGAGCGCGGGATCGTCACGCAGCTCCAGGAGGAAGTTCGTGAGCCGCTCGCGCGGGACCGAGACGATCGGGACGTCGTCGCGGCTCGGCGCGCGCCGCTCGCCGCCCGAGGCGGAGACGCATTCGTCGAGTCGCGCGACCGCGGTCGCGGGGATCGCGCCGGACGCGATCGAGGAAGTCGCTCGGCTCATGGGTCAGGCTCCGAGTCCGACGAGCGCCGGCTTCGGGTTGCCGCTGGCGTGCGTCGTCCCCGCCGCGATTTTCTTTTGCAGAGTCAGGAGCGCATTGATGAGCGTGTCCGGTCGCGGAGGGCAGCCCATCGTGTAGACGTCGACGGGGATCAGTCGGTCGACTCCCTGCACCACCGAGTAGTTGCGATACAGACCGCCCGAGCTCGCGCAGACCCCCATCGAGATCACGTATTTGGGGTGCGGCATCTGGTCGTAAATGCGCCGCGCGACATTCGCCATCTTCCAGGTCAGCGTGCCCGCGACGATCATCGCGTCGCTCTGGCGCGGCGAGAAGCGCGCCACTTCGGCGCCGAACCGCGACAAATCGAATCGCGGACCGATGGTCGACATCATCTCGATGGCGCAGCACGAGAGTCCGAGCGGCATCGGCCAGAGCGAGTTCTTGCGCGCCCACGCCATCAACTGATCGAACGGCGCGGTGAGTGCGAAGCCGCCGTCGGTCGTCTCAGCGACCATCGTTCGCTCCTTCGAGATGCTGGGGGAGTCGTCCCGAACCTGCTTCGGGTGGAATCCGGAAACGCTGAATGTTAGCGGCCCGCCCCCCCGCCGCAAGGCGAGCAGATTCACGCGTTTCCAACGAGTTTCGCGAAGCGCGCGCGCACGAGAAAGGCGGGGTTACCGCGGCCTCTCGCTCCGCATCGAACTCGACCGTCCCACGCGCGTCGTCGCGTTTCGATCATGCATCGGACGCACGCGCGGTTCCGCAAGCCGCGGATGTCGAGGGAAACAACTCCGAGACGCTCGGCGTACTCGGAGCGCGGATTGCAACGAACGCAAGCGGAGGTACCCCGATGATCTCCCGCAATACCCTGCAGGACCGACTCGATGCCGCACGCCCACTGACCGAAATCACGATCACGAACCTCGACGAGATCCTGGCGGAGCCGCAGTCACTCGAACTCTCGCTCCCCGACGTCCTCGAAGCGCTCGACGGCAAGCCGATTCGAGACGACCGCGTCGTGGAATCGTTGACGAGCGCGCGTGCCTCGAGCGGACTTCGCCACGACTCGCCGTTCGCCCGCTGCGTCGACGAGATGTGCCGCATGAGCGTGGAGGACGAGGTGCGCGTCGCCAAGCGGATCGACTTCGCTCGGCTCCGCATGGAGCAGACGCTGGCGCGAGTCCGCGTGCCCGACGACGAGCGCGTCGAGTACTACGACCTGGTCGACACTCCCACGGCCCGACGACTCGATACCGACCCGGAAGGCGCACGCGACGACGACGGCGAGCTGCACGAGCGCCTCGAGGAGTTCCTCGCACAGCGCAACGAAATGGTCGAGAAGAACGTGCCGCTGGTGCAGCGGATCGCGCTGCGATACCGCACCTACGGCATCCCGTCCGGCGATCTCGAACAGCACGGCACGATCGGATTGATCCGCGCCGCCGACAAGTTCGACTGGCGCCGCAGAGTCCGCTTCCGCACGTACGCCGAGTGGTGGATCCGTCAGGCGATCGAGCGCGCGACCGACACCGATCGTGACGTGATCCACGTGCCGCGACCGATGCGGCAGAAAATCTCGCGCGCGAACCACCTGAACCGGCTCTCGGGCGCGGACCGGCCACTCGACGCGAACCGATTCGCCGAATTGACGGGAGTCGATCGAGAAGCGGCGCGCCACGCGTTGACCATCAAGTCCGGCATGAAGTCGCTCGAACGATCCGGCCCGCTGGACGGCTTGACGCTCCGCGACACCCTCGAAGGCCCGGATTTGGGCGCCGCGCGCGAACGCGAAGAGATCGATCACCTCCGCTCTCGCGTGAGCGGTCTGCTGAGTCAGCTCCCGCCACGTGAGGCCACGGTGCTCCACATGCGCTTCGGCCTCGACGGAAGTGAACCCCGCACGCTCGAAGAGGTCGGCCACGAGCTGCACATCTCGCGCGAGCGCGTGCGGCAGCTCCAGGTGCGCGCCCTCCTGCATCTGCGGGACAGCGCCGCCGATCCGAGGAACGCGCGCGCGGGCTGATTCGGGCGCGGTGTAGGATCGGCCGCATGGCGACGATGACGCGCCCGGACCAGAAAGTCCGCACCGACGAAGCGTCGAAGCTCGCTCCGGTCTGGCAACTCATCCTGCTCGACGACGACGATCACACCTACGAGTACGTGATCGAGATGCTCGGCGCGGTGTTCGGCTACTCGACGGAACGCGCCTACCAGTTGGCGAAGGAAGTCGACGCGACGGGGCGCTCGGTCATCTATTCCGGCGCGCTCGAGATCGTCGAGATGAAGCAGGAACGGGTGCACGCGTACGGCGCCGACTGGCGCATCGAACGGTGCGCGGGCTCGATGACCACGGTCATCGAGCCCGCACCGATGTGAGTCCCCCCACGACGACTCGACTGCATCGCGCGGCGACGCATCCGCGGCGATCGCGCTCGTCGCTCGAAGCCCGCCGACGCCGCAGAATTGATGCTTCGCACGGTTCGGCGATTCGGATAAGAACGCCCCGAACGCCCCCCGAACCGGACATCTGAATGGCTGGACGATATTGGGACGATCTCGAACCCGGTCAGCGCTTCCGGCACGCGAACGGCCGCACGGTCACCGAGACGGACAACCTTCTGTTCTGCGCGCTGACGATGAACACGCAGCCGCTGCACCTCGACGAACAGTTCGCGGTGAACACGCAGTTCGGCAAGCGCATCGTCAACGGCATCTTCACGATGGGACTCGCGGTCGGATTGACGGTCCCCGAGCTGACCGAAGGCACGATCGTCGCCAACCTCAGCTATGACCGCGTGCGTCACCCCGCGCCGGTCTTCCTCGGCGACACGATTCGCGTCGAAACCGAAGTCCTCGAGAAGCGTCCCTCCGGATCGAAGCCGGACCGTGGCGTCGTCCGCCTGCTCCACCGCGCGTCGAACCAGTCGGGCGTCGTCGTGCTCGAGCTCGAGCGGTCCGTGATGTTCCTCAAGAGGCCCGCGCCGTGAATCGCCCGCGGCGCGCGCTGCTCTTCGTCCCCGCGACCGAGCGCCGCCGGATCGAGAAGGCCGCGACGCTCGGCATCGACGGCGTGATCCTCGACC
>CAZBOK010000039.1:0-19016 GCA_964493525.1 uncultured Phycisphaeraceae bacterium
CTGGTCGCCGCGGCGTTCGCGCTCGCGTCGAAGGAGATCGCGGTCGCGTGGGTCGGGATCGTGATCGCGTCGTTCGCGCTGCCGCCGCGCCGGTTGCCGGGACTCGTGCGCGCGTGGCCGTTCGTCGTGCTGCTCGCGCTCTACTTCGCCGCGCGACGCGCGATGTTCGGCACGTTCGGCACCGGGCAGGTCGCGCTCGCGCTCGTCGATCGCGACCGCGGCGTCGGCGCGCTCGTCGCGAACGTCCTCGCGTGGCTGCGCTTCGAGCCGTGGCCGGTCGCACGCGATCTGCTCGGCCCGGCCGCGCTGCCGCTCGGCGTCGCGTGCGCGGTCCTCGCGGCCGCGCCGCTCGTCCTCGCGTTCGCGCGCGGGTCGCCGGTGCCGCGGAAGACGCTCGTGCTCGTGTCGTGCGGCGCCGTCGCCGCGGCGGTCGTGCTGCTCGGGCCGATCACGCTGGTGGTGCCGTCGCCGGACGATCTGCGCCACTCCCGCTTCGTGCCGCAGGTCGCGCTGCCGTTGTCCGCGGCGCTCGGGCTCGCGTGGGCCGTGGCACTCGCGGGCCGCTTCCGGCCGATCGCGCGCGCGCTGCTCGTGCTCTCGATCGCGGTGCAGGCCGGCGTCGCGGCGCTGCACGCGGCGTCGTTCGCGCTGGTCGCTCGCGATCTCGAATCGGTGCGTGACATCGCGCGCGGCTTCCTCGCCGAGCGCGCGATCGATCCGGCGCAGACGAGCATCCTGTTCACGATCCTCGATCCGCCGCGCGCGGGCCCCGCGGAGTTCTCGCTGACGAACGCGTTCCACGGCCTGCTGATGCGGCCGATCACCGACGTCGACGTGCCGATCGGCGCGCTGCGATCGGACGAGCTCGCGGTCGCGCGCCTCGTCCCCGAGATCCGCACGCGGTTCGAGAGCGGCGCGATCCTCCTGCCGCCCGGCCCGCCGCTCTCGCCGAGCCGGCCGCTCGAGCGCATCGCCGATTCGCTGCGTCGCTTCGAGCGGCTCGGCCTCGGCGCGCCGCGCTTCGTCGATCGCGCTCGGCCGCCCGCGGCGCCGGCCCCGACCGCCCCGCCCTTCGCGGCGCTCGACGTCGCGGCGTTGTCGATCGTGCCGGGCGACCCGCGCGATCCGCACGCGGAGATCACGATCGAGTGGACCGGTTCGCGGGGGAACGGATCGCTGCGCGCCCGAGCGAACGGCCGCCCGACGATCGTCCCGCTCGAGACCGTGCCCGACTGGCTCGCGGCCGGCGACGTCAAATCGCTGCGCGTGCGGTCGACGGGCGTCGATCGGCCGGCGACTCCGCTCGCGCGCCTCCCCGAGATCGCGATCGTGGCGCCGGGCGCCGAGTTCGCGCTCGGCGACGATCCGCACCGCCGCGTCGACATCGACTTCACGCCGCCCGCGAAGTGCGCGGCGTATCGCGTGCGCGTGGTGCCGAGCCTCGCGGGGATGCTCGGCGATTCGTTCGACGCGGCCTTGCTCCCGCTCGACGCATCGGGCGTCGCGCACGCGCGCTTCCTCGACGGAGCGATGAACGGCCGGCGCACCGCGCTCGACTGGCGCTTCGTCCGCGCGAGCGCGCTCGCGACCGGCGCCGCATCGGTGCGGTGGTTCATCGAAGGCGAGGACGACGTCGGTCAAGTCGTCGCGCGGAGCCGGTTGATCGAGATGCGACTCGCGAAGTGAGAGCAATGAGCGACTGCCGCGACCGAGCCTCTCCCAATCGAGGCTCGGTCGCGGCAGTCGCTCCCGTGGCCGCAGGCCACGACGGCGCGTCAGCGCCCGAATTCACAAGGACAAGTCCGACGGTCCGCGCCTCGGCGCGCCGCCGCGCGCCGTTCGCCCGACGCTCACACTCCGAACTGCCGCAGATGATGATCCAGGTGCTTCCACTGGAGCGTCGACCACTCGGCGGGCGTGAGGCGGCCGAAGAACGGATGCGGATCCTGCGTGAGGCCGGCCGGGCCGGACGCGGCGAAGCGCTGCACCAGCTTCACGAGCTTCGGGCGCTCCGACGCGAACTCGCGGATGCCGGTCACCTTGAATTCGGGCGCGGTCGGCAGCCCTTTTCCGAACGGCTTCGGCGCGGTCAGGCTCTTCTTCGCGATGCCGCCGAACAGGATGCCGATCAGACTGCGCTTCAGCTTCACGTCGCCGAACGCAACCTGCAGCGGCACCTGGCAGTGCGCGAGCATCTGGCCGACGTTCATCTTGCCCCACTGCGGCGAGGCGGTCGGCGCGAGGCGGTCGATGCGCGCGAGCATCGCCTCGTTCTCCCGGACATCGAAGAGATCTTGCATCGGTTCTCCCGCGGCGATCGTCGTCGGGCGCGCATTCGAGCAGCGTGCGTCCGCCCGCGCCAGTCCGCGGGAGCGCGAGTGCCGCCCGGCCAACGCGGCCGATCGGCCGCCGTACCACCGCGCGCTGCAGATTCGGAGCGTCATGACCATTCGATCGCGGTGCGTCGCGCCGCTCCTCGTCCCCGCGCTGTCGCTCGCGTGCGCCGCGCCGTCGTCCGCACCGGCGCCGGTCGTGGCGCCTCTCGAAACGGTCCTCGACCACGGCTGCTTTTTCGTGACGTTGGTCGCGAACGGCCGCGAGCCCTTGCTGTTCCTCCTCGATACCGGCGCGAACGCCTCGGCGATCGACACGGCGACGGCGGCGCGCCTCGCGCTCCCGCACGCCGGACGCACCACGGTCGACGGCACGCTCGGCACGATCGAAGTCGATCGCGTCCGCGTCGATCGACTCGCCGCGGGGCCGCTCGAGGCGCGCGATCTCGTGACGACGTGCTCCGATCTGTCGGGCAGCCTCGTGCCGCCGGGTGCGCGGCTCGACGGCATCCTCGCCTCCGACTTCCTCGCGTCGTTCGCGGTGACGCTCGACTTCGCGACGCCGCGCGTCACGTTGACGAAGGGCGCGCTCGACGGCGATGCGATCGGACGCGCGATTCCGTTTCAGCTCGACGACGGCATCGTGACGTTCGACGCCGTGCTCGACGACGGGGTCGCGACGCGCCTGCGGCTCGACACCGGCGCGAGCCTGTTCGCGACCGACGACGTCTATCTGAACGTGACGGAGCGGGATTGGTCGGCGCTGCGCGCGCGCGATCCGTCGCTCGCCGTCGTCGCGCAGCTCGGCGTCTCCGGCACCGGCGGCGCCGCCACGCTCGACGTCACACGCCTGCATTCGCTCGCGCTCGGCCCGCTCCGAATCGACCATCCGTTCGCGATCGTGCAGCCGAGCCGCGGCTACTTCGCGTCGCCGGACGCCCACGGCTTCTTCGGGAACAACCTGCTCGAGAAAGACCGCGTCGTCGTCGTCGATTACCCGCGCCGCATGCTGCGCGTCGGCGCGGCCGCCGTGCCGGTCAGTCCGCGGTGACGAACGCCCAGAGGAACTGGTCGGTGATCTCGCCGTCCTTGCGCGCGCTCTTCCGCAGCCGTCCTTCGAGGACGTACCCCGCCTTCGCGAGCACGCGGCACGACGCCGCGTTCCACGCATACGGCAACGCGTACACGCGCGTCAGGTCGTGCGCCGCGATCGCGTGGCGCGTCACGGCTGCGAGCGCCTCGCTCAGCACGCCGCGGTTCCAGAACGGCTCGCCGAGCCAGTACCCGATCTCCGCCGACACGCGCTCGACGTCCTGGTGCAGCGAGTACCCGATGCCGCCGACTGCCGCGCCGTCGATCTCGATCGCGAAGAACGTCTCGGGGTCCATCGCTCGTGCGCGCGCGAGGAATGCGTGGGCGTCGGCGAGCGAGTACGGGTGCGGGAACGCGTCGCGGAGGTTGCGCCAGATCGCGCGGTTGTTCGCGTGGAGCGCGAGCGACTCGGCGTCGGTGGTTCGCCAGGAGCGGACGATCGATCGCGTCAGGACGAGCTGCATGGTCGCTCTTCGGCTCGGGTCGATCCGGTCCCGCCTCGGTGCGACCGGCTCGCGGGGCAGGGTAGCATTCGCGCGATGACTCCCGCTTGGCGATCCTCGCGCGTCTGGCGCAACACGGCCCTCATCTGGGCCGGGATCATCTTCGCGTACTGCGCGGTGCGCGTCACGTGGCGCCCGGCGAACGTGACGATCCCGCAGATGTTGACCGGCACGTTCTTCACGTACGTGTGCTGGGCGCTCCTCACGCCGTTCCTCTTCGAGTTCGCGTCGCGCCATCCGATCAGCAGCGAGCGTCGCACGCTCACGGTGCGGCGGAACGTGTTGTTCCTGCTGGTCGTGCCGTTCGTCTACGAGATCCCCGCGATCGGCCTGTCGTTCGTCTACCACTGGATCTTCGGCGGCGACGGACCGTGGATCGTGCGCGACGGGTTGAAAGGCTTCGCGAGCGAGTACGTGTTCGACCTCGTGAACGCGGCGGAGGTGTTGGCGATCAGCCACGGCCTCGTCACCTGGCGCATCGGGCGCGATCGCGAGCTGAACGCGGTGCAGCTCGAAGCGGAGCTCGCGAAGGCGCGCCTCAAGCTGCTCGAGCTGCGCCTGCATCCGCACTTCCTGTTCAACACGCTGAACGCGATCGCATCGCTCGTCCACAAGGACTCGGACGCGGCGGAGCGGATGATCGCGATGCTCGGCGACCTCCTGCGCCACGCGCTGTCGGGAGATGCCGCGGAGGAAGTGCCGCTGCGCGAGGAGATCGTGTTCGTCGAGCGCTACGTCGCGATCGAGCAGGTGCGCTTCGGCGAGCGGCTCGCGGTCGCGTTCAAGATCGGCGACGACTGTCAGGAAGCGCAGGTGCCGACGTTCCTGCTGCAGCCGCTCGTCGAGAACGCCGTCCGCCACGGCGTCGCACGCGTCGACGGTCAGTGCCACGTGACGATCAGCGCGCGCACCGAGAACTCCCATCTTTCGATCGCGGTCGAGGACGACGGTCCCGGCCCGAACGGTCGCTCGTCGAACGGCTTCGGCCTCGGCCTCGCCACGACGCGCGAACGCCTCTCGCAGATGTACGGCGCCGCTGGAGTGCTCGCGCTCGAACCGCGCGCGGAGGGAGGCACTCGCGTGCGGCTCGAACTGCCATTCCGGAGGTCTGAATGAACGCCACCGCGACCCGAATCCGCGCGTTGATCGTCGACGACGAGCCGCTCGCGCGGGAACGCATCCGCTCGCTGCTGAAGGAGTCGACCGACATCGAAGTGGTCGGCGAAGCGCCGAGCGGGCGCCAGGCGATCGAGCTGCTCCGCACCAAGACTCCCGAGCTCGTGTTCCTCGACGTGATGCTCGGCGACACCGACGGGTTCGCGGTGCTCGAGGCGATCGGCCCGAGCCGGCCGCCCGTCGTCGTGTTCGTCACCGCGTTCGACGCGTACGCGATCAAGGCGTTCGACGTGCGCGCGATCGACTACCTGCTGAAGCCGTTCGACCGCGTGCGCTTCCTCGAGGCGCTCGCGCGCGCGCGGTCGGCGGTGCTCGCGGTCCGCGGCGGCGCGCCGCCGCGCGCCAAGGACGATCTCCTCGAAGCGCTCGCGGAGGCGCCGCGCTTCGCCGACCGGCTCGTCGTGAAGAGCGGCGGCAAGATCGAGTTCGTGATGACGGACGAGGTCGACTGGTTCGAAGCGGCCGGCAACTACGTGAAGCTGCACGTCGGCGAAGTCGAGCATCTCTTGCGCGGCACGTTGAACGACCTCGAGCAGCGGCTCGACCCCGCGCGCTTCGTGCGCATCCACCGCTCGACGATCGTGAACGTCCAGCGCGTGCGCTCGATGGAGCCGATCATGCACGGCGACGCGCGCGTCCTCCTCGAGGACGGCACCGAGCTGACGCTCTCGCGCAGCCACCGCGAGCAAGCAAGGAAGGCGCTCGGAGTGAAGTGACCGCGCCGAGCGCCTGCGCGCCGCGCTCGATCAGTGACCGCCCGGATTGAACGTCGTGTACCCGGCGTGCACGTTGAAGTTCGTGTCCGCGGTGTACGCGTGGTTCAGGTCGAGCCAGACCGTCACTGTTTGACCCGTCGTCACGCTCAATCCGGTGATGACGATTTTCTTCCCGCTGTTCGTGATGCTCGCGCTCGTGCCGGGGATGACGTTGCCGTCGTCGCCGCGCACTTCGCCAGCGGTGATCGTCAGAGCGGGATCATTGCTGACGAGAGTCGTGCGCAACCAGAGCAGCGCATTGTTCCCGCCCTGGCTGTTGGTGACTTCGAGTTCAACGCCGTCGTGGATCGTGGGAGCGAGCCCACCGAGCGGTTCATCCGGATCCGCGAGCGTGAAGAAGCAAGAGTTAATGCATTGGTAGTGCTTCGTTTCGGTCTCAGCCTTCGTCGACGAGAAGCTCATGCAGGCCTTGAACTGATTTGGCTCATCGAAGCCTTCAACCTGTCCCGCGTAGGCGAACGTGCTTCCTGCCGGAATGCCTTCGGCCAAGTTGAACGTCGAAATACCTCCCGTGTTCGAGACAAGCGACGCGGATTGGAGGCCACTGGCGCTACTGCCGGTGCTCAGACCTCCAAAAGGACAGCCGCCCGAAGGGGTCGTGAGCTTTCCTCCAGCCGAATCCTCGAACCAGCAACTGACGTCCTTGATCTGGGTCTTCTGGTCCGCGTTCTTGATCTCCCCGGTCAGTTCTGGAGCCTGGTCATTCTGACCCTCCGGCTCCAAGTCCATCAAACCGCTCGACATGTCGGCCTTGCTCACACCCGACGTCGACCCCATCTGGAAGTTCGCGATGACGTCCCACCGCATCGCGCTCAGCGCTACGCTCGCTGTCGCGAATGTAAGGCCCGTCGTGATGACTGTCGTCCACTTCATCGGAAAGCCTCCTGCATTGACCGAGGCTTGATTGGCATCGTCCGCCCCTCTGCGAACGCCGCCTGCCCCCCCCTCGGGAACTCTTCTTCCGGGGGAGCGGCGCGACGGTACATCGCACGTTCGCCAATTGTCAACGGGGGCGCGAGCGCGCTGATCGACTCCGCGTCAGTAACCGCCTGGATTGAACGTCGTGTACCCGGCGTGCACGTTGAAGTTCGTGTCCGCGGTGTACGCGTGGTTCAGGTCGAGCCAGACCGTCACTGTTTGACCCGTCGTCACGCTCAATCCGGTGATGACGATTTTCTTCCCGCTGTTCGTGATGCTCGCGCTCGTGCCGGGGATGACGTTGCCGTCGTCGCCGCGCACTTCGCCAGCGGTGATCGTCAGAGCGGGATCATTGCTGACGAGAGTCGTGCGCAACCAGAGCAGCGCATTGTTCCCGCCCTGGCTGTTGGTGACTTCGAACTCGACACCGTCGTGGATCGATGGCGCCATGCCGTCCGTCGACTGGTCGGGATCCGCCAGAGTGAAGAAGCACGAGTTCACGATCGCGTAGTGGTTTCCGTCGCCGGTCGCCTTCTCGGTCGAGCTCTGCATGCACACTTTGAAATGGTCCGGCACGTCGCAGCCGTCGAGCTGCGCGGAATAGCTCGCGACCTGGCCCGGAGAGATCGGAGCCGCGAGGTTGAACGTCGCGCAGCCGCCGGAGTCGGTCGCACGCTCCGCCGTTTCGAGCGAGGTGGCCGACGATCCGGTCTTGAGCTCGCTGAAGGGGCATCCACCGGTCGCCGTCGTGATCGGCTTTCCGTCCGCGCCCTCGAGCCAGCACTTGACGTCCTCGATCTTCGCCTTCGGGAAAGAGTCTTGGATGTCTCCCGCGATCTCCGCCTCCGGGTCCTGGCTCTCTCCGGGCGCGGGGATGTCCGTCGCGACCTTCGCCAGCTCGCTCGAGCACGAACCCGATACCGGACCGAACACGAATCCGACCGCCGACGGCGCGCCGTGAGAAAACGCCCACGCCGTCCCCAAAGCCGCGAGGCAAAGCCCAGCGGCAGCAAGCAACCTCTTCATCGGAAAGCCTCCTGCATCGACCGAGGCTTGGTTGGCATCGCTCGCCCTTCTGCGAACGTCGCCTGCCCCCCCCTCGGGAACTCTTCTTCCGGGGGAGCGCGACGAGATTACTTCGCGCGCTTGCGCGCGGTCAATCGGTGCTCCCGTGCTCTCACGGTTCGCGCGGGAGCGCGCGCAGGTAGAGCGGCTGCAGTCCGTACATGCGGCGGATCGGGAGCGACGGGTCGGGGCGGTCGGTGAGCGCCTTCGAGCTGAGCTGCGACGGCGGCGGGAAGTCGAACGTGTCGCTCGCGAACACCGCGTCGGTCGGAGACTGCAGCATGCACCACGCGTCGCCGTCGGCGCACGCGTCGGAGCCGAAGTACGCGTCGGCGAAGAAGAACTGCCGGCGGGTCGCGAGCCGCGCATCCCACAACGGAGCGCCCTGCAGGAACCGCTCGCCCGAGCCGTGCGCGTCGAGGAGATCGCACAAGGTCGGCGCGAGGTCGACGTGCGACGTGCGGTTCGTCAATTCGAGCGTCGCGTCGAGCGCCCCCGGCGCCCACACGAGCAGAGGCACGTTGAACGAGTAGTTGGTGCAGCGTCCGGCGTCGAGCGCGGGGTCCTCCGCGCGCGTGCGGACGCCGTGGTCGCCGGTCACGACGATCACGGTTCGGTCCAGGCGGTGTCGCTCCGCGAGGAGCTGCACGATCTCGCCGAGCCACGCGTCCTGCATGCGGATCAACGCGGTGCCGCGATCAACAACCTGGTCGGTGCCGACGAGGTCGACCCACGGGCCGTGGCCGATCTGCGGGAAGAACGCGACGGCGTAGCGCCGGTCGGAGTCGATGAACGAGCGCACGTCGGACTCGAGCCGCGCGAGCGCCGCGAGATCGTGCGCGAGGCGCTCGTCGAACGGCCGCACGGCGCCGGGCGGCTCGCGGCGGCCGGGGAACTTCGCGAGGTCGGAGCGCGCGCGCGCGAGCGCCGGGCCGTAGCTCGCCGCGTCCTTCGGGTCGACGATGAAGCGCTGCGACGTGCCGATCAGCCGGAACAGGCTCGTGTCGTCCTCGAACGTGTCGGGCCACGGGCTGTAGACGCGGCGCTCGTAACCGCGCTCGGCGAGCGACGCGAACAGCCCGACGCCGCGCAGCGGACGCCTCTCGCGCAAGAACGACTCGCGCCCGAGCGGATACAGCCCGGTGAGCAGCGAGAACACGGCATCGGTCGTGTACGGGTAGGTCGTGAAGTGTCGGTCGGAGACGAACGCGCGCGGCCGCAACCGATCGATCGCCGGCAGTCCGCTCCCCGCCCCGCTCCGCTGGACGAAGCTCGCCGCGCGCCGCGGCGCGGTCTCGAGCACGAAGAGGATGACGTCATGGTCGCGGTCTTTCCCCGCGTAAGCGTCGCTCGCCGAGCGCGGCGCGGGCGGCAGCTTCGCGAGCTCGCGGTACGCGGCGGACAGCGCGTCCGCGCTCGTCGACTCGTCCCACTCCGCGCGCGCGGTGTCGCGGCGCAACGCATCGAGCATCTGCACGAGCACGCTCGCCCGCTGCGCGAGCGGCGGCAGACCCGAGCTCCACGCGATCCCGACCAGCGCGCACGACGCCACGACCAGCGCGATCGCGCCGCGGCCGAGCGAGCTCCGCGTGAACCGCACGAGACGCGACGCGCGCTCGAGCGGCACGTTCGCGGCGCGGACGACGACGACGACGAACGCGAGCAGCGCGGCGCCGCCGATCACGTGCGCGACGTTCAGGTAGTCGCGCACGGAGTCCGGGTTGTCCTTCGCCCACAACATCGCGTCGCGCGCCATCGGCCAGGACAGGAAGCGCCCGACGTTGCCGAGCGCGCCGAGATCGATGACGAGCAGCGTGCACAGCGCGACGTTCACGACGATCGCGCAGATCGCGCGCGGCCGCGGCGGCATCATGCGCAGCAGCAGGACGGCGCAGACGGGGATCGCGATCATGTGGATCGCGAAGTCGGAGCCGAAGAACGCGACGCGCTCGAGGAGCGTCAGCTCCTTCGTCGAGCTCTTGCCGAGGAAGCGCGCGGCGGTGAGCAGCCCGCCCGATTGCAGCAGCACCCACTTCACGTAGAGAGCCAGCGCGCCGGTCCCGAGGAACGCGGCGAGCAGGCTGATGCTGCCGTCCTTCTGGAGTCTCCCGATCATCCGTCCGAAACCGGCACCTCGAACTCCTCGAAGACCGAACCGGGCAGCGCGCTCCTCAATCGCTCCAGCGCGCGCCGGTACTTCTGACTCACCGTGTTCGGCTTCATCCCGAGGACGAGGCCGATCTCGTCGACGGCGTTCTGCTCGATGCCGCGCAGCACGACGATCGCGCGATCGTCGTCCGGCAGCGAGGCGATCGCCTTGCGCACCGCGTCCTCGCGCTCGCGCCGCAGGAGTCCCGGGAGCGCGGCCGTCACGTCGGCGGGCAGCGCCGATGCGTCGGGCTCCTCGAACTTCTGGTTCAGGATCCGCTTCTGCAGCAGCGTGTTCACGCGGTTCAGGAGCGTGGTGCCGAGGAACTTCACGACCACCGGCGTGAAGCGGCCGTCGCGCGGCGCGAGGCTCTGCAGGCGCGGCAGCGTCCGCACCCACACGTCCTGCACGAGATCCTCCGGCTCGATCACGCCTTTCAGCGACCCGGTCAGCCGGTGCACCGCCTGCGCCAGCAGGAGCGGCGAGAACCGCGTGACGAGCCACTCGACGCTCGTGCGGTCGCCGCTCACGGCGCGCCGCACGTGCAGCGTCGTCAAGACGTCCGGGTCTTCCAAGCGATCTCCTGTCGGCGCCGGATCATAGGTCGGACGCGCCGGCGCCGGACCTGATGTCGAATCACCGGGCCGCGCCGGACCGGCCTTCGCGGTTGTCCGATCGGTCGACGGCCGGGAAGATGCTCCCCCCATGTCCGATTCCCCGGCGATCGTCTTCGCGTTCCTCGAACAGATCTCGCGCGACCGGAGCGAGGGGCGCACGCGCAGCCTCGCGGAGTACCAGGCGCTCTTTCCCGGCCACGACGATGTCATCGAGCGCGAGCATTCGCGGATCATCAGCGGCGGCACGATCGAGGAGTCGAGCACCGGCGGCGCGCGCGGATCGGCCGCGGCGCGGGTCGGCGGGCGCATCGGGCACTACGTCATCGAGCGCGAGCTCGGGCGCGGCGGTCAGGCGACGGTGTATCTCGCGCAGGACACGCGGCTCGCGCGGCAGGTTGCATTGAAGGTGCTCGCCGGCGGCGCAGCGGACTTCCTGCACTCGCAGTCCGAGCGCGAGCGCTTCCGGCGCGAGGCCGTGGTCGCGGCGCGGCTCGATCACCCCGGGATCTCGACGGTGTTCGAAGCGGGCGAGGCCGACGGCGTCGCGTTCGTCGCGATGCGCTTCGTCCCGGGCGAGACGCTCGCGGCGAAGATCGCGCGGCTGCGCGAGAACCCGGCGCCGATCGACCGCGCCGAGCTGTTCGCGCGGCTCGAGATCATCGAGCGCGCGGCGCGCGCGCTGCACGCGGCGCACGAAGCCGGCGTCGTGCATCGCGACGTGAAGCCGAGCAACCTGATGCTCGCGCCCGACGGCCAGGTCGTCGTGCTCGACTTCGGCCTCGCGCGCGACCTCGACCAGGCCGGGGTGCAGCTCACGCAATCCGGCGACGTGTTCGGCACCCCGGCCTACATGTCGCCCGAGCACCTCGCGACCGACAAGATCCGCTTCGACGCGCGCACCGACATCTTCTCGCTCGGCGTCACGCTGTTCGAGCTGGTCACGCTCAAGCGCCCGTTCGACGCGCCGACGCGGCAGGGGATGTTCCACGCGCTCCTCACGCAGGATCCGCCGCGCGTGCGCGACCTCGTGCCCGCGGCGCCGCGCGACCTCGACGTGATCGTCGCGACCGCGCTCGCGAAGGAGCGCGTGCGCCGCTACACGAGCGCCGCCGCGCTCGCGGACGACCTGCGCGCGCTGATCGAATCGCGGCCGATCGCGGCGCGGCGTCCGTCGCTCGGCGAACGCTTCCTGCTGTGGATGCATCGCGAGCCGCGGCTCGCCGCGTTGATCCTCGCGCTCGTCGTCGCGTTGATCGGCGCCGCCGGCGCGCTCGGCTACCTCGCCGCCAGCTCGCGCGAGCTGACCGCCGGACGCGTCGAGGTTCGCCGCCAGGAGATCGAGCAGGCGCAGCTCGACGCGTATGCGGGATACAACATGCCGGCCGCGATGAGCCGGCTCGAGAAGCTGCTCGGCGACGACCCGACGTTCGGCAGCGCGCGCGTGTCCTTGTGCACCGGGCTGCTCGAAGCGAAGAACAAGAAAGACGCCGAGCGCGTCCTGCACCTCACCGACATCCGCACCGATGACCCGGACCTCGCGGCGGCGCTCGCGCGGCTGCGGCTCGCGGCGCTCAAGATCCTCGGGCGCGACGCGGACGCCGCGGCGATCGAGGCGAAGCTCACTCCCGAACCGAACGGCCCGATCGAATCGAACGCGGCCGGACTGATCCTGCTCGCCGACCGCTCGAATGACCTCAGCACCGAGAAGACGGCGGCGCGTTACCTCACGCGCGCGGTGCTGCTGTCGTCGCGGCCCGAGCAGCCGATCCTCTACAAGCGCACGCTCGCGCTCGTGTACGCGCAGGAGTTCGACGACGCGCGCGTCGCCGCGGACGCGCTCGAGCGACTGTTCCCGGACGCGGGCCAGACCTGGTTCGCGATCGGCACGCTGCGCGGCACGGTCGGCGACCACGCCGGCGCGATCACCGCGTTCGAGCGCGCGGTGAAGCTCGAGCCGCGGTTGTCGCAAGCGTGGCTGATGCTCGCGCTCGCGCGCCTCGGCACCGGCGCGTTGCCGGAAGCGCAGCAGGCGTATGAGCACGTGCTCGCGGAGGCGGAGCTCAGCGAGAAGCTGGGGATGAAGCCGGTGCAGGTCGCGTCGTGGTGGGGCAACGCCCTGTTCTCGCAGGGTCACTTCGCCGAATCGATCGTGCCGCTGAAGAAGGCGCTCGCCGAGAAGCCCGACCTGGAGTCGGAATCGCGGACGCTCGAGAACGCGCTGCTCCGCATCGGCGACAAGGACGGGGCGATCGCCGAGCTCGAACGGCGGCTGAAGGTCGCGCCGGACGACGCCGCGGCGCGCGAGGAGCTCGAGAGGTTGCGCGGGGGGGAGTGACGCCGCCGCTTCGGGTCGGCGCGGAAACGGGAAACGGGGCCGCGGCGTCTGACCACCGTCTCGCCCATCGAACACGCCTTCGCGTTACTCCGGAGGCGGACGCGGGTAGTTTCCGCCCGCTCTCTCGCGGTCGCCACGGCCGCGTTCCGCTTTCTTGCTGCTGCAACCGAGGATCCGCATGTCTCGTCCGTCCATCGCGCGCGTCGGCGTCGTTCTCGCGGCGCTCGTCCCCGTCTCTTCCACCTTTGCTCAAGATTCCACCTGGGTTCTCGCTTCGCCACCGACCGCGGCGCCGAAGGTGAGCGCTTGCGCGAGCGCGTACGACCCCGTCAGCGGTCGCGTGATCGTCTTCGGCGGCACGACCGCCTCGGGCTACTCGAGCGACACCTATGCATTCGACGGCGTCACCTGGACCAAGCTCACACTCACGACGCATCCGACGGCGCGCGCCGCATCGCGCATGACGTTTGACGAAGCGACGCAGAAGCTCGTGATGTTCGGCGGCTACTTCGCCGGGACCCACAACTCGACCTACTTCGCCGAGACGTGGATCTTCGACGGAGCCGCCAACACGTGGACGAAGGCGCTGCCCGCGCATTCGCCGGTCGGCGTGACCGGCCCCGTGATGTTCACCGACCCGACGACGGGGAGCGCGATGGAGTTCGGCGGGTTCAACGGCCAGTTCTATCAGCTCGTGACGTGGCGCTGGACCGGCGCCGACTGGCAGCAATTGAGCCCGGCGAACACGCCGTCGGCGCGCGCCGCGGCGCTCGCGGCACTCGACCCGACGCGCCATCAGGTCGTCATGTATGGAGGGCTCGGCAGCGTGAATCCCGACAACACGTGGGTCTGGAACGGCGCCGACTGGCTCGTGCAATCGCCGACGACCCAGCCTCCGTTGCGCTACGACGCGGGCGCCGTCTTCGATCCGCGCCGTGGCACCGTGGTCGCTTTCGGCGGCGCCGGCGGCTTCTTGCCCTACAACGATGCGTGGGAGTGGACCGGCTCCGACTGGCAGATGCTCTCGCCGCAGGCCTCTCCGCCCGGACGCAACGCGTGCGCGATCGCGTATCACGCCGGGCTGCACCGGATCGTGATCGCGAGCGGCAACGGTGCGAGCAGCATCCTCACCGACACGTGGACATTCGTCGACGAGTTCTTCCCGGCCGGCCCCGGGCTCGCCGGCACGCTCGGAACTCCGACGCTCAGCGGGTCGGGCGACCTCACACCCGGCAGCGCGACCGGTTTCACGATCACGCTCGGGAACGAGCTGCCGAGCACGAACACGCTCTTGTTCGCGAGCCTCGGTGTGTCGTCGGTGCCGCTCGCGGGCGGACTCCTGTACCCGTTCCCCGTCACGATCGTGCTGCCGGTCGCGACCGGCGCGAGCGGCGGTTGGTCGATCCCCGCCACGATCCCGCCCGGCGTGCCGAGCAACACCACCTTCTACATGCAGGTGTGGTGCGCCGACCCGGGCGGCCCGCTCGGCGCGAACGCGAGCAACGGCCTCGGCGCCACGGTGCCGTGACTCTCGTCTTCGCGCGCGGCCCGCGATCCGAGCCGCGCGCGATCCGCGAGTTTGACGCGCGGTGCGACGATCGTCAGCTCGGTGGCACTTCGCGGTTCGGAAAGGCCGTTCCGCGGATTCACGGGTCGTGGGACAATCCGCACCCGATCGGCTGAGGGGCCGAGGAGGATGTTCCGCGGCGGCAGGCCCGCCACGGGCGAACGGGAGCATGTGGGATGCGAAGCGCCTGGATCGCGATGATCCTCGCCGCAGCACTTGCACGGGCGGGACCGGCGCAGACGTACGTGATGATCGATCTCGATCCGACCAGCGCGTTCAAGACCTTGGTGGTCACTCGCATCACGGAGGACAACGCATTGGTCGGCGTCGCGGAGACGCTGCCGCCGACGATGAACTTCGGCGTTTCGATCGACGCGGCGGGCGAGCACCTCTTGCCGATGCTGGCGGGCGACCACTCGCTGACCGCACGCAGCCGCAACGGCAGCGGCGACGTGGTCGGCTTCGGCATCAAGAACGTCCCGCCGCCGACGCTCATCGACACGCGGCCGCTGATCTGGCACCTCGGCACGCCGGTCGACTTGAACACGCTCGTGACCGGCGGCGCGCCGCTCACGCTCGAGACCGCGGAATCGATCGACTCCACCGGCGCGATCGTCGGGGCGGCGACCGATGCGATCGGGACGACGCGTGCCTACCGATTCTCGCAGGGCGTCGTTTCGGACCTCGGCTCGCCGTTCGGCGCGACCGGCTGGGCGAACGCGCTGCGGAGCGACGACCTCGGGCGCGTCGTCGGCGTGTCCGGTCCTACGGCCGCCGTCGAGCACGCCACGTTTTGGGCGTCGCCCGTCAGCGCGCCCGTCGATCTTCACGATCCGACGATCCTGCTCGGGCCGAACAGCCGCGCATACGAAGTCGATCGATTCGGACGCGTCTGCGGCTACGCGGAGTTCACGCCGTCCCCGACCGGCGACCATCATGCAACGGTTTGGGTCGGCCCCGTCCCTCACGACCTCGGCGCTCCGACCGGCAAGTCCTCCGAAGCGCGCGGCATGAACGATCTCGGCACCGAGGTCGGCTGGGCCGTCCAGCCCGCGACCGGCGACGTGCTGTCGAGCACCGCGCTGATCTGGAAGAACGGCGTGATGTCGACGCTCGACTCGATGACGCAGCTTCCGATCGGCTGGACGATCAAGCGCGCCTACGACGTGAACGACCGCGGCATCATCGTTGCCGACGCCGCGTTCATCTCCGGCGTCGTGCATCCGGTCGTCCTGGTGCCGGTGTGCGCCGGTTGGTTCGCGAGCTACGGCAACGGTTGCCAGGGCGTCACCGGCACGCCGCTCCTGACCGCGAAGAACTGTCCGACGCCGGGCAATACGTTCGCTGCGGTGGTGACCAACGCGAACCCGAACTCGTTCGCGCTGATGTGCGCCGGCATCGGGGCGAGCCACTTGCAGATCGTCCCGACGTGCGCGCTCGAGATCGCGCCGATGTTCAACCTCGTGTTCCCGCTGATGACCGACGCGCTCGGTTCGATCCTCGTCCCGATCGAAGTGCCGCAGGGTGTGCCGTCCGTCACGGTCAACTTCCAGGTGCTCATCGCCGATCCCGCGGCGAACGGCCACGTCGCCGTGACGACTGCGCTCAACGTGCACGTGCAGTAGGCGCGCTGTCGCTACGCTCTTGCGCATGGATGCGAAGAGCCTGCAGGAAACCTACGCTCCCGACTGCGCGTGCTTCGGCTGCGGACCCGCGAACGCGAAGGGACTTCGCATCCGCAGCTTCCCGAGCGGCGAGGAACTCGTCGCGCAGTGGCGCCCCGAGGCGCACCACGAAGCGTTCCCCGGCATGATGAACGGCGGGATCATCGGTGCCCTGCTCGACTGCCATCTGAACTGGACGGCCGCGTGGCACCTGATGAAGAAGCACGGCGCCGACAAGCCGCCGTGCACCGTGACGGCCGAGTACTCGATCAAGTTGACGCGCCCCACACCGACCAATGGTCCGGTCACGTTGCGCGCGCACGTCGTCGAGTCGAAGGACGATCGCGCGACGGTCGAAGGCACTCTCGAATCGGGCGGCAAGGTGACGGCGATCGGCCGCGGCTTGTTCGTCGCGGTGAAGGAAGGACACCCGGCGTTCCACCGCTGGTGAGACCCCGCCGAGGGAAGGCGCGGGCCGTGCTGCTGCTCCGCGACGATCCCGCCGTCCCGACAGAAATCGCAGATCGTTCCGAAACCTTGACCGACTTGAGTCGGGTTACAAATGGAGGCGGCAGGCCCGAGCGCAATCGCGCAGGCCGGCAGGAGACCCGGAATGGAGCTCGAGTCGATCGGTCATCCGGCGTCTTGGGCCGCGTTCATCGGCTTCGTGCTGGTGATGCTCGCCCTCGACCTCGGCGTATTCCACAAGAAGGCGCACGCGGTCTCCTTGAAGGAGGCCGGCCTGTGGAGCGCGACGTGGGTCGTGCTCGCGCTCGGCTTCGGCGCGTGGATCTGGCACGCACACGGGGCGACGACCGGACTCGAGTTCCTGACCGGCTACGTGATCGAGAAAGCGCTTTCCGTCGACAACATCTTCGTGTTCGCGGTGATCTTTTCCGCGTTCGCGATCCCGCCGATGCTGCAGCACCGCGTGCTGTTCTGGGGCATCCTCGGCGCGCTGGTGCTGCGCGCGGTGTTCGTGTTCGCCGGCGCGGCACTCCTCGCGAGGTTCCACTGGATGCTGCTCGTGTTCGGAGTGCTGCTCGCACTGACCGGAATGATGCTCCTGCGACAGCGCGCGCCGCCCGATCCGTCGCAGAACCGGTTCGTGCGGCTGATGAGGCGCTTCTTACCGATGACCGACCGGCTCGATGGCGAGAGGTTCGTCACCCGCGTCGACGGTAAGCGGGTCGCAACCCCGCTCCTGCTCGCGCTGCTCGCGGTCGAGTGGACCGACGTCGTGTTCGCGGTCGATTCGATCCCCGCGATCTTCGCGGTCACGACCGACCCGTTCGTCGTGTTCACCTCGAACATCTTCGCGATCCTTGGACTGCGCTCGCTCTACTTCCTGCTCGCCGGCGTCCTCGATCGATTCCGGCACCTGAAGATCGGCCTCGCGCTGGTGCTGATCTTCATCGGCGGGAAGATGATCGTGGTCGACTCCGTGAAGATCCCGATCGGCGTCTCGCTCGGAGTCATCGCGGCGATCCTCGCCGGATCGATCGTCACCTCGCTGTTCGTCACACGGGACGCCAAGGCAAGGCCGAGTCCGCCCGCGCCCTGATACCTTGGCGCGATGCCTCCCGAGATCCGCGTCTACAACACGATCACCCGCAAGAAGGAGCCGCTCGTCCCGATCGAACCGGGGAAGGTCCGCCTCTACGCGTGCGGCGTAACCGTCTACGACGAGTGCCACCTCGGCCACGCGATGCAGGCGATCACCTTCGACATGATCACGCGCTGGCTGCGCCACCGCGGGTTCGAGGTGACCTACGTCCGCAACTACACCGACGTGGACGACAAGATCATCGACCGCGCGAAGAAGCTCGGCGTCGCGCCGCTCGAGCTCTCCGAGAAGATGATCCGCCAGGAGCAGACCGACATGAGCGGCCTCGGCATCGCGATGCCGACGCACGCACCGAAGGTCTCCGACTTCATCCCGCAGATCATCTCGTTCATCGAGGGCCTGATCGCGAAGGGCGCCGCGTACGCGACGCCGAAGGGCAACGTCTACTACCGCGTCCGCAGCAAGCAGGACTACGGCAAGCTCTCGGGCCGCAAGGTGGACGAGCTGCGCGTCGGCGTGCGCAAGGACGTCGAGGACGACAAGGACGACTCCCTCGACTTCGCGCTGTGGAAGACGGAGGACGTGCCGGGCGCCGCGTGGTCGTCGCCGTGGGGAACGGGACGACCCGGCTGGCACATCGAGTGCAGCGTGATGGGGTACGAGATCCTCGGGCCGCGCTTCGACGTGCACGGCGGCGGGCTCGACCTGATCTTCCCCCACCACGAGAACGAGGTCGCGCAGAGCGAGTCGTTCGTCGGCGGGCAGCACGTGAACACGTGGATCCACAACGGCCTGCTCACCGTGAACAAGGAGAAGATGTCGAAGTCGCTCGGCAACTTCTTCACGATCAAGGCCGCGCTCGAGCGCTTCGGCGCCGAGCTCGTGCGCTTCACGCAGCTCCAGTACCACTACCGCTCGAACGCCGACTTCAGCACCGCCGCGATGGCGAGCAACGCGACGCGCCTCGCCGCGGTGTACGAGCACCTGCTGAAGCTCGAGGAGTTGCGCGTGCGCGCACGGGCCGGCGGCGCGTCCGGCGCGGCCCCGCCGCCGGCGGATCTCGCGAAGCGCGCGGCCGACGCGGCGGCCGACGTCGAGCGCCGCGTCGCGGAGGCGATGGACGACGACTTCAACGCGCCGTCCGCGATCGTCGCGCTCACCGACGGCATTCGCGCGATCGAGGAGATCACGCGCGCGAAGAAGGCGACCGAAGCGGAGCGCGTGACCGCCGCGACGACGGTGTGGGACGGCGTC
>CAZBOK010000040.1:0-18924 GCA_964493525.1 uncultured Phycisphaeraceae bacterium
CAGCGTCAGCCGGCCGTCCGTCTCGAAGAGCGCGGCCGCGTGGAGCCCGCCGGTCGTCGCGAACGCGGCCTGGTGCTCGCGCATGCGCTGCGGGAGCGCGCCGATCACGGCGCGCTCGACGGTCGGGCCGGCGGCGATCGGCGCGGGGCGCATCAACGTCTCGATGGCGGCGGCGCCGCACACGCCGCACGCGGCGGTGACCAGGGCGGCGCGGGCGCGCGCGGGGTCGATCTCGATCCCGCGCGCGAGTTCGACGTTCACGACGTTGCCGCGCGCGTCGGCCGGGACGTCGTCGCAGTGAGCGATCGCGACGATGTCGGCGCCGCGCTCGACGAACCCGTCGGAGAACAGGAGCCCGCGCACGAGGTCGAGGTCGTGCCCGGGCGTGCGCATCGTGACGAGGAGCGTCGACCCGGCGACGCGGATCTCGAGCGGCTCCTCCACCGCGACGCGATCGCTCGCGGTCGAGCGATCGGCGGGTCCGACGCGCGTGACGCCGACCTCGCGCGAGAGCGGGTCCGGGCGCGGCGCCTCCGCGCTCACCGCGGCGCCCGCGCGACGGTCACCGACGCGTTGTAGTCCGGCACGCCGCCGTCGGCGTCGACGACGCCGCTCGCGATCAGTCCGTTCACCTCGGGCCAGTGGCCTTGCAGCGTGCCCTCCGCGACGTCCGCGACGAACGCGCGGCCGCGGTACTCGCCGCGCTCGTTTTTCAGCACGATCGGATCGTCGGTCACGAGCCCGAGCCGCGCGGCGTCGGGCTTCGAGATGAACACGTGGTCGCGCTCGGCGCCGGTCAGCGGGTCGCGGTTCGCCTGCACCATCGAGTTGAACTGCTTGCCGCGGCGCGTCGCGATCACGAAGCGGTCGGGCGCCGATTCCACGCGGCGCGGGACGACGATCGCGAAGCGCGCCTTGCCGTCTTGCGTCGGGAAGCGGCGATCGGCGCACAAGCGCGGACCGCCCCACTGGAATTGGTCGCCCTGCTTCGCGAGCGATTCGATGCCGCGGTAGCTCGGGACCGCGCGCGCGATGTCGGCGCGGATCGCGGCGCCGCTCTCGAATGCGACCGGCGCGCAACGATCGGGCGCGACGGCGCGCGCGAGGTCGATCAACAGCTCCCACTCCGAGCGCGCCTCGCCGACGTCGTGGCCGGGCACGTGCGGCGAGAAGATCACGCGCCGCTCGGTCGTGGTCTCCGTGCCGCCGTCCTTCTGCTCGTACCGCGTGCGCGCCGGCAGGAGGTAGACGACGCCGTCGCCGGGCTCCGGATCGACGAGCATCTGGCTCGTGACGACGATGTCGACGTGCACGCGCGTCTTGATCCGCGCGAGCGATCGCGCGATCGCGGCGGGCTCGGGCATCGTGTCGAGGAAGTTGCCGCCCGAGCACCACAGCGCGTCGACCTCGCCGCGGCCCGCGGCCTCGAGCAGCGCGACCGTCGGGAGCCCGGGGCGGTCGGGGACCGGGAACCCCCACAGCTCCGCGAAGCGGCGCGCGCTCGCGGCGTCGATCGGGACTCCGCCGGGGAAAGCGGTCGCGTACGCCCCCATCTCGGCGCCGCCCTGCACGCCGGAGTGGCCGCGGATCGGCATCAGGCCGGTGCCGGGGCGGCCGACGGCTTCGCGCAGGAGCGCGAGGTTCGCGATCGCGCGGACGGTGTCGGCGCCGTTCACGTGCTGCGTGATCCCCATCGACCAGACCAGCACGGCGCGCTCGGCGCGCGCGATCTCGCCGACCAGGTCGTCGAACGTCGCGCGATCGACGCCGGCCTGCGCGAGGAGATCTTCCTCCGATGCCGCCGCGAGCGCGGCCGCGAACGCGTCGAAGCCGGTGGTCGCGGCATCGATGAACTCGCGCTTCACGTGGCCCTGCTCGATGAGGCGGCGTGCGACGGCGTTCAGGAGCGCGAGGTCGCCGCCGACCTTCACGAGCACGAATCGATCGGCGATGTCGGTGCCGAACACCGCGGAGCCGGGGTCGCTCGGCACCCAGTACCGCGCCATCCCGGGCTCGCGGTACGCGTTCACGACGACGACGCGGGCGCCGCGCTTCTTCGCGCGGGCGAGGTACTTCATCGCGACCGGTTGATCGTTCGCCGGGTTCGAGCCGAGGAACACGATCAGGTCGGCGTCGAACCAATCGGTGTAGGAGCAGGTCGTCGCGGCGACGCCGACGGTGCTCTTCAAACCGGCCGTGCTCGGCGAGTGGCAGAGGCGCGCGGAGTTGTCGACGTTGTTCGAGCCGAGCAGCCGCATGACTTTCTGCGCGACGTAGTACACCTCGTTCGTGATGCCGCGGCTCGTCAGGTACATGCCGACGCGCTCCGGCGGCGCGGCGCGCCAGCGCGGGCCGACGTCGCGCCACACGTCGTCGAACGAGACGCGCGTGAAGCCGCGCTCTCCCGCGCGACGGCGCATCGGATGCGAGATCCGGCCGAGCGCGCGCAGTTCGGCGCCGCTGCGCTCGCGCAGCTTCGCGGCATCGGAGAGCAGCGCGTCGTCGAGCGCGCCCATCGTGTTCAGGCGCAGGAGTTCGAGTCGCACCATGCAGAGGTGCGTGCCTTCGATCGTCCAGTCCTTCAAGCCCGTCGTGCCGAGCGCGCAGCCGTCGCACACGCCGCGGGTCAGGACGCGCCACGCGTAGCGGAGGTTGTCGCGGTTCGCCCACAGCACGCGCAGCATGTCGCGGAAATGGCGCGGCTTCACGTGCCCGATGCCGAACGGCGCGGCCGCGTGCATCATCTCGAAGGAAGAGCGCGGCGTTCGCACGATCGACCTATCGCTTCTTCCGCAGCGCGACGCCAACGCGGTACTCGTCGGTCGCGATCGATTCCGGGAGCACGGCTTTCACGATCTCGGTCTCGAATCCGTCCGCGGACAACTCGAACTCCCACGGGCCGGGGTCGAGCTGCATCGGCACGCCGATGAGCGAGCCGATCTGCGGGTAGTTCACCTTCACCTCGCGCGCGCGGCCGCGGCCGACGAGCGCGAGCGGACCGCGCACCGCGTCGGCGCCGCTGTTCTCGAGCACGAACAGGACTCCGTGGCGCGCGACCTCGATCGTCCGCACCTTGCCGTCCGGTTCGCAGCCGCGCACCACGCGATCGAACGGCGCGCTCGGCTCGCCCGGCGCGAACCAGAGCACGTTCAGATCGACGGGCGCCGCGGACGGCAGCGCGATCTCGAAGTAGCCGTCCTGGCCCGAGAACGCGGTCGCCGTGCCGGCGACGACCTTCGCGCGCGCGAGCCAGCGCCCGGACGCGTCGCGCACGCGACCCCGCAGCGTCGTCGCGGCGGACGCGGCGGGCTCGTTCGCCGGAGCCTCGCGCGGTTCGGCCGACGGCGGCGGATCGGCGGCCGGCCGGGACGGCGGCGTCGGCGCGGGCGATGCGGCGCGGTCCGCGTCGAACGCGATGCGGCCGAGCGCGCAGCGTTCGCCGGCCACGAGCTCCGCCGTGGCGCCGGTCTCCTGCGCGAACTTCGGATGGCGAACGCGGATCGAGTAGATCGCGTCCCGATTCACGCGGACGTCGGAGATCACGAAGCCGCCGTCCGCGGCCGACTGCACCGCGCGCGGTCGATCGAGCGCGGTCGGCGGGCTGGCGACCAGTTCGACGGTGGCGCCCCCGACCGGCGCCCCGGACGCGTCGACGATCTCGCCCGCGACCGAAGCGCCGCGCTCCGCGTCGAGCACCACTTCGGTGGGCGCCGGTCGCGCGAGCACTTCCGCGGTCGTGCGCGCCGGGAGGAACTCCTTCGCGAGCAGGGCGATCTCGTACACGCCGGTCCCGAGCGTCGGGAGGTGCAGCTGGCCGTTCGCGTCGGTCTTCTCGCGTCGCTCGTCGAACTCGCCGGTCTCGCCGCTCGCCCGCGTCGCGCGCACCTTCACCAGGCAGCTCGCGATCGAGGCGCCGCTCGCCGGGTCGCGCACGCGCACGACGAGACCACCGGTCGTGCGCACCACGGGTTTGTCGGATGCCGTCGGCTTCGCGGGCTCGACCTTGCGATCCGCGGGCTCGGGCGGCTTCGACAGTTCCGGCTCGCGCTTCGGCTCGACCTTCGGTTCGGTCTTCGGCTCCGTCTTCGGTTCGGTCTTCGGCTCGGTCTTCGGTTCGGTCTTCGGCTCCGTCTTCGAAGTCGGATTGACCGGCGCGGCGGGCGCGACCGGCTCCTCCTTCGCCGGCGCCGGCTCCTCCTTCTCTTGCGTCGGCGGCGTGGACGGCGGCTTCTCGACGTCCTCCGGCGGCGGATCGGTCCGCGTCGGCTCCGCATCGCTCGCCGCGCCGGCGTCCGCCGGTTGCTCCGGCGCCGAACCCGCCGCTTCCTTCGGCGTCGTCTCGAGCGCCGGCGCGCTGGCCGGCTCGTCCTCCCCCTCGCCGACCGCCGGGGTGTTGAACGCGGCGTCGTCCGGGTTCGCGCGCGGCGCGGGCCGATCGGAGCGCGCGGTGGGCGGCGCCGGCTTGCCGTCGGCGTCGACGAGCACGCCGCCGCTGACGCGCACGCTCCGCGCTTCCTGCTTTCCCTGCGTCTGATACTGGGTCCAGACCTGGTGCCCGACCATCACGAGCGCGCATGCGGCGACGAGCGCCAGGACGATGTGTTCGACTCTCACGGATGTCCCGTTCGGCGGTGAGCGGATCGTTCGGCGGTGTCCGCAACCGCGGGGACCAAGGTATCAATTCCCGCCGCGCTTCGACCCGGCAGTGGAAAACGCCGTGAGCGTCACCGGACCGTCCGCGGCGTCCTGCTCCGCGGCGATGACGTCGGCGCGCCCGTCGCCGTCGATGTCGACGCCGTGGTAGACGGCGGCTCCCGCCGGCGAGGACGTCGGGGCGGATGCGTCCGGCGTCCGCGGCGGAAGCGCGATCTCGAGCGCGGGCGCCTTGTCCTTCACGCGGTCGAGGAGCGCCCGGCCGGGAACCGGCGCCCAGTCGAACAGCGCCTTCAGGTCGATCGACATCGCGCCGTCGTCGCCGGCCTCGCGGTCGAACCGGGCGATCGTGGAGCGCCAGGCGTCGCGGATCGGATCGGACGCCTTGCCGTCGGTGACGTCGAGGAAGATCCGCGCCGCGCGCTCCGCCGCCAGCGGCACGATCACGTCGTCCGCGGTCCCGTCGCCGTCGAAGTCGGCGACCGCGGGCGCGGCGGAGAACACGTCGCCGAGCGCGTCGAGATCGTCCTTCAAGTCGTTCTGGATCGAGATCGCGGACGGCAGCGACATGCGCAGCGAACGGCGCCGCGACGGCTTGCGCGCGAAGCGCAGCGCGGAATCCTGGTGGTAGGTGAACAGGTCGAAGTCGAGGTCGGTGCCCGCGACCAGCCACATCACGACCTGCGCCAGCGAGACGTCCGCCATGCACAGGAGCGCGAGGTCGTCGCGGCCGTCGCCGTTGTCGTCGAAGCTGAACGCGGCGAGCAGGTTGCCGCCCGTCTTCAGCACCTGCTCCGCCTTCGAGCGATCGACGCCGGTCTTCGTCCCGCGGTAGACCACGACCTTGCGCCCCTCGCGCAGGAGCAGGTCGTCGCAGCCGTCGCCGTCGAGGTCGCGGGTCTGGTGGCTCACCTGCGAGTCGAGCAGCTTGAGCAGGTTCGACGGATCGATGACATCCTTGCTGACGGCGGGCAGCTCGTTCTTGATCGCCTCGAGGTCGAGCTCAAAGGTCGGCTCGGCCGGCAGCGCGCCGTCCGCGCCGGACCAGAAGAACTGCAGGCGGTCGCCGTCCTTGAACATGAGATCGGGCCGGCCGTCGCCGTTCTGGTCGTCGACCGAGAAGCCGGCGATCGTCTCGCGGCGCGACACGTCGCCACGCGGGTCGTTCGGGTCGCCGATGTCGATCGCGACGTCGATCTTCTGACGCACGACCGGCCCGGCGCGGAACTTCTCGCCGTCGTCGAACCACAACTGCAGGCCGCCGAGGTGCGGCAGCGCGAGGTCTTCGTCGCCGTCGCCGTCGAGATCGCGCGCGAAACCGGTCATGTAGATGCCGGCGGGCAGGCGCACCTGCGCGTCGCGGAACAGCGTCGCGCGATGCTCGCCGTCGACGAGATCGACGGTGCCGTTCGCGGAGATCGTCACGACGCGCGCACCGTGCGCGCAATGCAGGATCGCGATCGCGCAGGTCTCGTCAGGCGGCGGCGCGATCCGCGCGACCGGGGTCGTGTCGCCGGCCTTCAACCGATCGAGCGGGATCCATTCGAGAGCGGAGTCGCGCAGGAGCAGGAGCGCGGCGGGACGATCGCCGGACGGAGGCAGCCACTCGGCGCGCGTCGGGCGCGGGTCGAGGCGCACGTGGAACAACGGCGTCACCGGGCCGTCGGCCGCGCGCGCGGCGCCGGCGAACGGAACCGCGAGCGCGGCGAAGAGGATCGTCCGCGCGGCGCTCATCGTCCCTCCGAGCCGGCGATGGAGACGAACACGGTGAGCCCGTTCTCGTGGCGCAGCACGAGGTCGGACACGCGATCGCTCGAGAGGCTCTCCGCGCGCGCGCTCCGCACCGGCCGATTCGGGCGCACGCTCGTCGACGGGTCGCTCGCGAATGAGAGGCCGTCGCCCGATTTCTTCATCGGGAAGATCTGCAGCACGCCGTCGGCGCGGATCAGCACGAGGTCCTTCGCGCCGTCGCCGTCGAAGTCGCCGGACAGTTCGAACACCAGGCTCTCGCGGATGCGCGCGAGGTTCTCGGGACGGAGGCGACGCTCGAAGCGGAGGTCCGGCTTGCGCGAAACCGACCCGTCGGCTTGTCCGCGGAACACGAAGAGCCTGCCCTCGACCCACACGTCGGCGACCGCCTGCAGCGCGGACGGGAGGATCACCGCCTTCGCGATGAGATCGGGCAGCCCGTCGCCGTCGACGTCGGCGAAGTCGAACTCCGCGCCGGCGGCGGAGATCTTCACGCGCGCGAGCGGTTCCGTCGCGAGCTTCCCGTCCGGCGCACGGCCGAGCAGCGTCGCGATGTGATCCTTCTCGAGCCCGTCGCCGACCTGGTCGACGAGCAGCACCTCCGCGCGATGGTCGCCGCCGACGTCGAGGATCCGAAGCCCCGACCACGTGCCCGCCGATTCGGGCAGGGCGACGCGCTCGGGCGACGCCGCCGCGAACGTTCCGTCCGCATCGAGCCGCGTCACCTCGATCGATCCGCCGACGGCGCCCAGCGCGTCCTTGCGGCCGTCGCCGTCCCAGTCGATGAGCGCCGGCGCGTCGAACGCGTCGGCGCGCCGGAGCACCGGATCGGTCTGGAAGGTCGGGATCGTCGACGGCGCGCCCGTGAACCAGTCGCGCGGGCCGCCGGCGCGGCGCTTGCCGTCGTCGCTGGTGCCGATTCGGATGCCGCGACCGTCATCGTCGTCGTCATCGCCGCCGTCGTCCACGTGGCGACGCAGCTCGAGCGAGCCGCGGCTCGCGAATCGGGGCGCGCCGGTCGCTTCGTCGCGCGACGGCTCGAACACGGAGAGGCGCCCCTCCTGTGGCACGAGCAGCTCGTCGACGCCGTCGCCGTCGAGGTCGCTCACCCAGCTCCAGCGCGGCACCGCTTTCTGCGCCGGGACGTCCGGGAAGATCGCGACGTCGAGCACCTTCGTGAGGTTGCCCTTCAACCCGAGCGGCGCCGTCGACGCGGCGAACACGCCGGCGCGCGTGAACAGCAACAGCTCGAGGCCCGGCGAGTCGGCGGCGGCGGACAGCGGGAAGAACCGGTACGCGATCACGTCGGGCGGCAGCACCCAGCGTCGATCCGGCTCGGACTTGAAGCTGCGCTCGGGCGTCTGCAGGTAGGCGAGCAGCGTGCGCCCCTGCGGCTCGGTGACGACGAGCGCGAGGTCGCCGCGCCCGTCCTGGTCGATGTCCGGGCATTCGTAGCCGACGACTTCTCCCGCGCAGTCGATGCGCGACTCGACGAAGCGCGCGTCCGGCGCGTCCGAGCCGGAGGCGAGCGCGCAGGCGAAGAGCGCGGCGAGGATCACGGGCGCGAGTCCCCGTCGCTCCGCGCGCGCGCCGCGGGCTCGTCGCCCTCTTCCGTCAAACGCCCCTCGCCGGACTCGAAGCGGAAGAAGCGCAGGATGCGATGGCGGCGCGCGAAGCCTTCGCGGCGGTAGTCGTACAGCGCGATGATCCACAGGTCGACGAGCGCGAACTCGACCTTGTCGGCCGCGATGTCGCGATCGAACCGGAACAGGATCGGGACCGCGAGGCCGGTCAGGACGCGCGGCGGACTCCAGAGCTCGACATCGAAGTCGCGGCGCGCGCCGTCGCGATCGATCTGCAGCGCGATTGAGTCGCCGTACTCGCGGTCGGAGACGCGCCGCACGACGTCCGCGGCGCCCGTGACCGGCGCGGCATCGAGCGCGACGATGCGGTCGCCGACCGCGACGCCGGCCGCAGCGAGGGGCGACTGCGGAAGGAGTTCGACGATGCGCGCCGCGGTCGCGGACCCGACGCTGACCGACTCGAGGATCGCGCGCAGCTTCACGCGCTCGGCGAAGCACGTGGCCGCCGCGGAAGCATCCGCCCCGCTGGTCGCGACCGCGAGCGTCGCGGTGCGCAGCGCGCCGGCGTGCTCGATGGAGAGCGACACGCTCGAGCCGGGCGCATGAGCATCGAGGATCGCCTGCCATTGATCGAGGCGCTCGAGCTTCGCGCCGTCGACCGACATCACGCGATCGCCGGCGACGACGCCGGCCGCTTCCGCCGGCGAGCCGCGCGTGACGCGCGCGACCGTGAGCCCTTCCGCGATTTCGAGCTGCTCGAGCGATTGCGCCGTCGGCTCCTCGAGATCGAGGCCGACGAACGCGCGCGTCGCGGGCGCCGACCGCGCCGATGCGGCGGAGGGGATCGCGGTGGGCAGGAGCGAGCGCGGCGGCGGCTCGAGCGTCGTCGTCTGCACGCACGCGGGGAACGCGGTCGCGAGCACGAGCGAGGCGAGGCGCGGCGATCGGTGCATCGGTGTCGATCCTCTCATCCGGTTCATCCGGTCAGCCCGGCCGGCGGCGCGTCACGAGGATCGCGACGAGCACGAACGCGACGGCTTGCGCGAGCGGCCATAGCGTCGCGCGGCGCGGGAGGTCGAGCCACTCCGCGTCCGAGTAGGCGCGCGCGATGTCGGTGAGGCGCGCGAGCGTCGAGCCGTCGCCGATGAACGGGACGTAGGACACGAACACGCGGCCGGCGAGGTCGGGCACGAGCCCGCCGAGCAGCGCGATCATCACGAACGGGACGAGCGTGCCGGCGACCGCCGCCCCCGTCGTCGACGCGAACGCGGAGACGCACAGACCGAACGCGCCCGCCGTCAGCAGCGCGGGCAGCACGGCCGCGGCGCCGAACAGCGTCTCGCGCCACAGCTCCGCGGCGCTCGCCATCTCCGCGCCGTCCTCGACGACGGCGGAGAGACCGAAGGTCGCCATCGCGGCGCCGGTCGACGCGGCGAACAGGAGCAGGAACCCGACGGCGAGGAACGCCGCGACGGACACGAGCTTCGCCAAGACGACGCTCTCGCGCGGCGCCGCCAGGAACGCGATCGACAACTGACCCGACTCGCGGTCGCGGACCAGTTCGAGCGCGGCGACGATCATCACGAGGAGCGCGAGCACGGCGCCGCCGGTGACCAGGCCGTCCGCAAGCGGACCGAAGCCCGATGCCTCCGTTGCCGCATGCGCCGCGCCCGCGTCGAGGGCGTGACGCGACGTGGCGACGCGATCCGCGACGCGGCCGCCGACGATCCGCGCGACTCCCACGAGCGCGGGAAGCACGACGAGCACCCACGTCGAGCGGGCGCGGCCGCGGCGGAACAATTCGGCGGCGATCGGTCCGAGCGCGGTCATGATGCGCGCTCCGCGACCGGTTCCGGCGGGCGCGACGTGATCGCGCGGAACGCCTCGTCGAGCGAGCGGCGCTCGGTCGCGAGCTCGCTGACCGCGATGCCGGACGACACGAGCGCGGCGTTGAGGCGCGCGGGGTCGGCGTCGCGCAGGACGACGCGGAAGCGCGGGACGGCGGCGTCCACGCCGTTGCCGATCGGCTCCGCGGAAAGCACGAGCGGCGACGCGCGCAGCGCGGCCAGAGCGTTCGCGCCGGGCGCCGCGGCCACGATCACGACGCTCCGTTCGGCGGCGAGCAGCTCCGACACCGCGCCTTGCCTCACGATCCGCCCGCCGTGGATCAGCGCGAGGTGGTCGGCCGATCGCTCGACGTGCTCGAGCTGGTGGCTGGAGAGCAGCACGGTCGCGCCGTGGCGCTGGACATGGTCCTTCAGGACCTCGAGCATCGACTGCACGGCGCCCGGGTCGAGGTGCGTCAGCGGCTCGTCGAGCACGATCACTTCCGGTTCGAGCAGGAGCGCCCGCGCGAGCGTGAGACGCTGCCGTTCTCCCTGCGAGACGTGAGCGGCGGGCCGGTGCGCGACGTGCGACAGCCCGAGTCGGGCGAGCGCGGCGCCGCAATCGACGCCGCGGCGGCCGCAGCGGATCGCGTGCGCGCGCAGGTTGTCAGTACAAGTGAGCCAGGGATCGACGCCGGTGCCGTGGAGCTGCGCGCCGAGGCGCGGACCGAGCCGCGCGACCGACCGCGACGACACGCCGAGGACGCGCGATGCGCCGGCGTCCGGCGCAAGGAGCCCGAGCAGCACGCGGAGCGACGTGGTCTTGCCCGCGCCGTTCAGTCCGATGAACCCGAACAGGTTGCCGCGTGGAATCGCGAGCGAGAGCCGATCGAGGACGACACGCGCGCCGAAGCGCACGGTCACGTCTTCCAGCTCGAGCACGGCATCCGGGGATCGCATCTCGACGATCGTAGGCGGTACGCCTCCACGCGAAAGCGCGAGGGGCGCGCCGCGGTGAAGCGGCGCGCCCCTCGACTCACTCATGCGCTCGAGTTTCGAGCGCGTGCCGGGTCAGGACCCGAAGGTGAGCTTCAGACCGTTCGACATCACGACCTGGTAGAAGGTCGCGAGCGTCGGATCGACCATGAAGACCTGCGAGTAAACCGCGTTGCCGCAGTAGTTCGGGTTCTCGACGACCGGGACGTTCGCGTTGAACGTGCCCGAACCGTCGGCGACACCCGCGGCCACCACGATCTGCGGATCGACGAGCAGCGTGCCCGAGGAGAACGGGATCGCGGCGGGGTTCACACCCACCAGGACGAAGACCGTCGCGTTCGGGACACCGTTCGTGAGCTGCAGCTGCAGCGCGAGGCTCGGGACGAGCGGAGCGCTCAGGTTGGACCAGGCGGGCGTGCCGTTCGCGCCCGGGAAGCCCGTGCCGTAGGCCGACGAGGCCGGGGCGTAGGGGCAGGCGTTCGGACCGGCCGGCATCAGGACGAGGAAGATGTCCTCGTCGCCGTTGTAGGTCGTGTCGAACGTCGGATTGCTGCCGGTCGGGAAGTCGGGCGAGTAAGTGCCGCCCGCGACGTAGACCGCGCCGATCTCGTGCGTGTTGATCGCGAACGCGACGTCGAAGCCGGACCCACCGAGGTAGGTGCAGTAGTCGAGCGTCGAACCGTCGGCGCGCACGCGGATCACGTAGGCGTCTTCCGGACCGCCGTTGTAGAACGAGTCGAACGCCGTCGGCGTGACGGGGAGGAACGGGGACTCGGTCCAACCGGTCACGTAGCAGTCGCCCGTGATCTGGTCGGAGTCGATGCCGTTGCCGACGTCGACGCCCGTGCCGCCGAAGTAAGACGCGTAGACCACGTTCGAGCCGGCCGGGTTGAACTTCTCGACGAAGCAGTCACCGTTGCCGTTGACCGTCGTGTCGAACGCGCCCGGCGTGGCCGGGAAGACCGTCGACAGCGTGTAGCCGGTCACGAAGCACTCGCCGGTCGGATCGACCGCGACGCCGCGGACGACTTCCGCCGAGCCGCCGCAGAACGTCGAGTAGACCAGCGCGGTGCCGGTCTGGTTCAGCTTGAAGAGGAAGCCGTTCGAACCGCCGTTCGGCGCCGTGTGGAACGCACCGAGCGTCGTCGGGAAGTTTTGCGAGAGCGCGAACCCGCCGACGTACGCGAAGCCCGCGGCGTCCACGTCGAGCGCGTTGGCGACGTCGCTGTTGTTGCCGCCGATCAGCGTCGAGTAGATGAGCGCCGAACCGTCGACTGCGAACTTCGTCACGAAGGCGTCGTCGCTGCCCGCGTTCACCGGCTGGAAGCAGCCCGGCGTCGTCGGGAAGTTCGCCGAGTTCGAGAGACCGGCCACGTAGCCGTTGTCGCTCGGATCGACGCCGACACCCTGACCGCCGAAGCTGAACTCGTCGCCCGATCCACCCACGAACGTGGAGAAGATCAGCGTCGAGCCGTCGGCGGAGAGCTCGTAGAGGAACATGTCCGCACCACCGTTGTGCGTGGTGTCGTACGCGCCCGCCGTGACGGGGAAGTCACGCGAGTCGGCGCCGCCGGTCACCCAGGCGTTCTCGTGCTTGACGATGACGCCGTGACCGAAGTCGCCCTGCGAGCCGCCGACGAACGTCGCGTAGATCAGGTTCGTGCCCGTGCCGATCAGCTTCGCGACGAACGTGTCGAACTTCGCGTTGTAGGTCGAGTCGAACGCACCGGCCGTGGACGGGAAGTCGGCCGACTGGGTGTCGCCCGCGACATAGAGGTCGCAGTCGTTATCGACCGAGACGCCGCAGCCGTGCTCGCGGGACGTGCCACCCATGTACGAGCCGTAGGTGAGACCCGGGTCGAGGACGATCGAGGCCGAGGGATCGCGATTCGGGATCGCGAAGCCGAAGCGCTGCGAGTCGATCAGCACGAACTTGCTGTCGATCTCGGTGCGCGTGCCGTCGGCGTTGTTCGTCCAGGTCTTCGGGTTCTCGTGCTTCAGCTCGCCGTAGCGCGTCGCCACGACGAGGCGACCCGCGTCGTCGATGCTGAGCGAGTCACCGCCGTCGACGCGGCAGATGACCTTCGAGAGGTCGGCGCCGGGCGCGAGCTCGAGGTCGTACTCGAGCTTGCCGTTGTTGTCGTACACGATCATGTCGACGCCCGAGTACAGGCCGTGGTACCGCACGGCGCCGTAGGTCTCGAGGTGGCTCACCCACTTCGACGGATCGTTCCCGATCAGGTAGTTGATCTCGCCACCGAGCGGCTTCTCGCCGGAGAGCGTGACGTCCTGCGACGCGCCTTCGAACGTGTGGAAGAGGTTGGTGCCGAAGGTGTGGCGCCCGTCCTCCCCGTCACGCTGACTCAGGCTCGTGCGGAAGCCGTCATTCGTGAAGTAGACCTGGAGGCCTCCCTTCACTCCCGAAAATCGGGCCTGCGCGTCGACCTGGCCTCGGTTCTCGACGAACACGAGCGGCAGACGGCCGGCCTTCATCTCGGCGGGTTTGGACGGGGCCGCAGACGCGGCTCCCGAGAATGCCAACGCGACGAGCGCGGTGGCGCGAATGGTGTCGAACACAGTTTGGGTGCAACCCATCGGGAACTCCTGGTCGGGAACTTCGGAACCCTGAGATAGAAGTGTGTCGCAGCCGACGACCCTGACTCGCCGGACCGGGGGGGGAATGTAACAGGCGCCCCGCGATCGACGCCACAGCCTTTCGACCGATGCTCGGGCGTTCGTCGCGGCGCCCCAAACGGCCGACGTCCCGCAGCGGGACGTGGGAATCCCGAGAGCGACGTCGCGCGCGGTGATCCACCGGCCGACGAACCGCCTAAGCTCGCCGCCATGTCGACCTTGAACCTCGTCGTCCAGCTCGTGCTGCAGATCCTCTTCCGTCAGATGTTCGACCTCGATCATCTGACGCGGCCGGAGCCGTTCCGCACGGTGCAGTTCTCGTCTTATGACCGGAAGAGCCACGACCGGAACGAGTGGTTCGCGAACGACGACCGCGGGCAATACCTGAGGAAGGACGGCGACGAATTCGTGCTCGCGGAGTGCGACGGGCCGGGCGCGATCGTGCGGATCTGGTCGGCGAACCCGTCGGGCACGCTGCGCATCCGACTCGACGGCGCGCTCGTCCTCGAAGCGGACTTCGCGAAGCTGCTGTCCGGACAGGTCGCCGGATTCCCCGCGCCGTTCGGCGAGATGACGAGCCGCGGCGGCAACCTTTACTACCCGTTCCCCTTCCTCAAGCGGATGCAGGTCACCTGCACCTCGGGAGACCTCTACCACCACGTGAACGTGCGGCTGTATCCGCCCGGCACGCCGGGCAAGACGTGGTCGAAGGACGATCGCACCCCGCTGCCGAAGCTCGACGCGCGCGGCGCGGGGGAACCGACGACGGAGCGGAAACTCTCCGGACCCGGCGTCGTGCGACGACTCGAGGTCGATCTGCCCGACGACGCGGCGCTGCTCCGCGCCGCGACTCTGCGCGTGATCGTCGACGGCGAGACGTGCGTCTGGTCGCCGCTCGGCGACTTCTTCGCGACCGCGCCGGGTCGCACGCCGCACCACACGCTGCCGATCGGCATCGAGTCGAGCGGCACCGGCTACTCGAACTTTCCGATGCCGTTCGCGGAGTCGCTCGAGGTGAAGGTCGACGGCGCCGATGTCCCGGTGCGGATGTGGGTGAGCGACGACGAGCGCCCGTTGCGGTTCCATGCGTGGTGGCGCGGCAACAACCATCTGAAGACGCGGCCGATGTCGGACTGGCCGGTGCTGAACGTGACGGGCCAGGGCCACTTCGTCGGCGTCGCGCTCGCGGTGCGCAATCCGGTGAAGGCCTGGTGGGGCGAAGGCGACGAGCACGCGTGGGTCGACGGCGAGGACTTCCCGAGCACGTTCGGCACCGGCACCGAGGACTACTTCGGCTACGCGTGGTGCGATCCGACTCCGTTCGAAGCGCCGTACCACTGTCAGTCGCGTTGCGACGGCCCCGCGAACTTCGGCTACACGTCGGTCGCGCGGTTCCACGTGCTCGATCCGATCCCGTTCACGAAGTCGCTGAAGTTCGAGCTCGAGGTGTGGCACTGGGCCGACTGCGAGATCGGCTACGCGACCGTCGCCTACTGGTACGCCGCGCCGGGCAGCACTCACGACTTCACGGAGGGCGACGCGAAGGATCGCGAGATCGTCCCGCTCCCCGAGAACGTCGTGAAGGGAGTGCGCGGCGCGATCGAGGGCGAGAAGCTCGAAGTCGTGCGCGCGGGCGGCGGCGTCGCGGAGCCGCAGGACGTGTCGTTCGCCGAGGGGTTCAGCCGCGAAGCGCACCTGTGGTGGCGCGGCGCGAAACCGGGCGATCGACTCGCGCTCCGCTTCCCCGTTGCGGCACCGGCGCGCGCGGGGCGCGCGAAGCTCGCGATGAACTTCACGAAGGCGCCCGACTACGGGATCGTGAAGGTGTCGGTGAACGGCGTGGTCGTCGCCGATGCCCTCGACCTCTACGCGACGAAAGTGATGCCCGCGGGCGAAGCGACGTTCGACGTCGAGCTGAAGGACGTGAACGAGATCGAGGTCGAGATCATCGGCACGAACGACGCCGCGAAGCCGAAGAACTACATGTTCGGGCTCGACTACGTGCGCATCGTCGACTGAAGCGCGGCGACGACCTCGCCCGGCGCCGGATGCTCACCCGCCGTGCGGCTCACGAAACGGAAGCGCTCGCGACCCGCCGCATCGATCACGACGACCCCGCCCTGCTGCCACGGATCGCCCGCGACGCGGCTCTGATGGAAGCCCTTGCGCATCGCGCGCAAACCGCGCGCGACGACCGACGGCCGCAGCACGGTGCCGAGCCCGCGCTTCATGCCGAGCTCGCAGTAGGTCGCCTTCGACGGATCGGTGAACACCGGAAAGCGCTCGGCGTGCTCGACCGCGAACTCGCGTGCTTCCTCGACGGAGCCGTTGCCGATCACGAACAGCTCGCCGCCGAGCGCGCGGATCCGGTCGAGGTGCGGCAGCATCTCCGCCACCTGCTGGCGGCAGAAGATGCATCCGAAGTGGCGCACGAACAGCAGCACCGCGGAGCGGCCGCTCCACAGCGACGCGACGCGCGTCGCGCGTCCGTCGGTCGCGAACACCGACAGATCGCCGAGCGCTGCGGTCGAACCGACCGCCGTCACGGCGACGCGCTCCGGCGCTCGATCGCGAACCGATAGAACGGTTCGAGGCCGCGGAACCGCACGCCGAACTCCGGCTCCTCGGGCCAGCGACCGTCCCCGCCGAGCGCCAGCGCGGCGCCGGCGGCGCGGCACGCGGCCCCCACCGTGCGCGCCTGCTTGCGGAGCGACGGCGCGTCGCTGGACGCGAGCGACGCCGAGATCGCGAGCATGCGGATCGAGCCCGCCTTCAATCGGTCGAGCAGATCGCGCGTCCGCGTGTGGCTGCCGGCCCACTCCGCGCGCCAACCGGCCTCGCGGACGCACAGCTCCGCGAGCGAGAGCCCGAGCGTGTGCTGGTCGTTCTCCGCGGACGCGAGCAGGCAACGCGGAGCGTCCGCGGCGACCGGGATCGATTCCGCCGCGGCGGCCAGCGCGCGCTCGAGCGCCGCCGACGCCACGTGCTCCTCGATCACCGACAACTTGCCCGCCGCCCACCGCTCGCCGAGCTCGCGGAGGAGATCGCCCATTTCCTGCGCGACGCGATGCCACGCGCCGAGCTGCGCGCGCTCGTTGAATAGGCGCGCCTGCACTCGGTGCGGGTCGCCGTCGTTCGCGAGCGCGTCGATCCACTCGCCCCAGCGATCGGTATCGGCGCCGCCGCCGGCGCCGCCGCGCCGCAGCCGGCGCTCGATCAGCGCTCGGTCGAACCGCCGGTGACCGCCCGCGGTCTTCACGCACGGCAGTTCTCCCGAATCCGCCCAGCGCTTCACCGTCGTAGGTCGGACGCCGAGCAGTTTCGCGGCGGCAGTGGAGGTGATCAATTCGACCATTTCGACCGAAGCATAATGCCGATTCGGTCGAACTGTTCCAAGAATTTCGAATCCAAGTGGTCGAATTAGACGAAATCAATATTGACAAACACCCATCTCGAGCGGAGACTCCAAAGCCGATGAAACTCGCACTCGAACTTGCCGAGCGCGGCCTCGTGCCCGAACGCGCAGTTCGCGCCGGCATCCGCCGGCTGCTGCGAAATCGGATCGACGAAGAAACCGCTCGCGGCCGCAGCATCGCCGAGTGGGCGGCCGCAATGGCGGCGAGCGACGTCGCACTGCGCACCGCGGATGCGAACGCTCAGCACTACGAGATGCCGCCCGAGTTCTTCGAGCTCGTGCTCGGCACGCACCTGAAGTACAGCAGCGGCTACTGGCCGCCCGGTGTGACGACGCTCGACGGCGCCGAGAGCGCGATGATCGACCTCACGATCGAGCGTGCGGCGCTTGCCGATGGGCAGCGAATCCTCGAGCTCGGGTGCGGCTGGGGAAGCCTCACGCTGTCGATGGCGCGCCGGTTCCCGGGCTCGCGCATCGTTGCCGTATCGAACTCATCGCGCCAGCGCGAGTTCATCCGCCGCCGAGCCGCCGACGCCGGGATCGCGAACCTCGACGTCGTCACCGCCGACATGAACACGTTCGCGCCCGACGGGAGCTTCGATCGGGTGGTGTCGGTCGAGATGTTCGAGCACATGCGCAACTGGCAGGCGCTGCTCGGCCGCATCCATCGTTGGCTCGCCCCCGGCGGCGCGCTGTTCGTGCACGTGTTCGCGCACGCGCGGTTCGCCTACCCGTTCGAGACCGACGGCGACGACGACTGGATGGCTCGTCACTTCTTCAGCGGAGGGATGATGCCGTCGGACGATCTGCTCCCGAGCATCGCGTCGCCGTTCCAGGTCGAGGGCCACTGGCGCGTCGACGGCACGCACTACGCGCGCACCGCGGAAGCCTGGCACGACCGACTCCTGCTGCGCCGCGCCGAGGTGATGCGGCTCTTCCGTCGCGAGTTCGGGTCGCGCGACGCGCGCCTGCTGTTCCACCGCTGGCGGATGTTCTTCCTCGCGTGCGCGGAACTGTTCGCGTGGCGGGACGGCGCCGAGTGGTTCGTCGCGCACTACCGTCTGCGCCGCGGTTCGGAGTCGCCGTGAAGATCGCGGTGATCGGCGCCGGAGTCTCCGGCCTGGTGGCGGCGCACCTCCTGGCGCCGCGGAACTCGGTCGTCGTGTTCGAGGCGGAGTCGTGGGTCGGCGGACACGTGCACACGCTCGACGTCGCGCACGGCGACGAAGTCGACGCCGTCGACACCGGCTTCATCGTGTTCAACGAGCGCACCTATCCGAACTTCGTCCGGCTCCTCGCGCGGCTCGGCGTCGCCTCGCAGGACAGCGACATGAGCTTCAGCGTGCGGAGCGACGCGCGCGACTTCGAGTACGCCGGCGGCGGACTGAATGAAGTGTTCGCCCAGCGCAGGAACGCGCTCTCGCCGCGCTTCCTCCGCATGCTTCGCGACGTGTTCCGCTTCTGGCGCGACGCGCGCGTGCTGCTCGAGCCGGGCGCCGAGCTGCCGCTCTCGGAGTTCCTCGATCGCGGCCGCTATTCGCGCGCGTTCGTCGAGGACCACCTGCTGCCGATGGTCGGCGCCGTGTGGTCGTCCAACCGCGACGGGGTCCGCGACTTCCCGGCGCGCTTCCTGGTGCGCTTCTTCGAGAACCACGGATTCCTGCAGTTGACCGGCCGGCCGCGGTGGCGCGCGGTGACCGGCGGCTCGCGCGAGTACGTCCGCGCACTGACGGCGCGCATCGGCGCCGACGGCGGCGAGGTGCGCGCCGCGGATCCGGTCGAACGCGTGCGGCGCGGCGCCGATGGGATCCACGTGCGGACGCTCCGCAACGCCGACGAGCGGTTCGATCACGTCGTCTTCGCGTGCCACGCGGACCAGGCGCTCCGCCTGCTCGCCGAACCGACGCGGACCGAGCGCGACGTGCTCGGCGCGTTCCGCTTCCAGGCGAACGACGTCGTGCTGCACACCGACGAATCGTTGATGCCGCGGTTGCGGCGCGCGTGGGCGTCGTGGAACTACCACCTCGACGACGACCGCGCGAACGGCGCGTGCGTGACTTACTGGATG
>CAZBOK010000041.1:0-18889 GCA_964493525.1 uncultured Phycisphaeraceae bacterium
GGAGCCGTAGGGCGTCGACATCGCGAAGCTGTTCGCGCCGCTGCCGAGATCGACGCGCATCCGATCGCCGCCGTTCAGGCTGCCGCAGTTCACCGCGTCGTTCCCGCCGCCGGAGCTGAGGCGGAACGAGGTGAATGCCTGCATCACGTTCGAATTGAACTGGTCGTCGCCGGACCCGAGGGAGATCCTTGCGGAGAACACCACGACCGACGCCGCGTTCACCTCGTCGAGATCGCGCCCTCCGGTGATCTTCAGCCGGCAGTTCCCCGCGCCGAGCGTGCTCAGGTTGACCTGGTTGCCGTTCGCGCCCGCGGCGCCGAGGCGGATCTGCAGCGCGCGATCGCCGGCCGACGTCACGACGTTCGCGATGTCGTCGTCGGCGCCACCCGAGATCCGCAGTGCCCGACCGATCGCGTTGTTGGAGAAGTTGAACGTGTTGAAGCCGTCGCCTGCCGCGACGCGGACGTCGCGCGTGATCTGCGACGTGACCATGCTCACGGTATCGACGCCGCTGCCGACGCGAACGCGGAGGTCGCGTGGCACGAGGACGGAGGTGAGTTGCAGGACGTTCGCGCCGCCGCGCAGGTCGATCCGGAGGTCCTTGTCGAGCGGCGAAACGAGCAAGTGCTCGCCCGCCGGCAGCCCGTTCAACGTGGTGCCGTTCAGTCCGACCACGTCGATCGTCGCCGAGCTTTGCTGGATCGCGATCTCGTCGCCATCCGACGATCCGGTCAGGACGATCGAGCCGTGGACCGGTTTGGCCGTGACGTTTCCGGCGCGCGCCGCCGCGCCGTTTCCGAACGCCACGAGAGTGATCGCGAGGAGTGCGAAGCGTTGGATCATCGGATGTCCTTGATCAGTTGACGACGTCAGCGCCCTTGCCGTGCTTCAGCTTCGTCGAGCCGAGCACGGTGTTGCCGGTGACGTTCAGCGTGTCGGCGCCGTTGCCGGTGTGGACGCGGAGGTCGCCGTTCACCACGCAATTCGTGACGGTCACCTGGTTCGCGCCGGCGCCCGCGTCGACGCCGATCCGGCCGGACGTGGTGAGGACGTCGAGGACGAAGAGGTCCGCGCCCGCACCGCTCTTCACGTCGACGGAACCGACCGACACCGGACCGTGCCACGCGCAGTCGTTGGCGCCACCGCCGAGCGAGACGTGGTTCGCGCCGGTCGCGCCGAACGCCGTCGCGTCGAACGAATCGGCGCCCGCGCCGGTCGTCATGCGGAACGACTTCGTGAAGCCGGCGGCCGTGGAATCGAACTCGTTGTCGCCGCCGCCGAGGACGAGTCGGCCGCTCTTGAACCCCGAGTTGTTCATCGTGACGTGGTCGTCGTCGACGCCACCGTGGATCACGAGCTTCCCGGTGGAGCTGCCCGAGTTCGTGATCGCGAGGCTGTTGTTCGCGAAGTGCGCGTCGCCGAGATCGAACGTCACGCTGCCGTCCGCGCCGGAGTTCGTCATCGACCAGATGTCGGCGCCACGCCCTCCCGCGACGCGCAGGCGGCGCGCGGCCGTGAGGTTCATGAGCGACATGACGTTCGCGCCTTCGCCGAGGTCGATCTTCATGTCACGTCCGGCTGCGCCGTCCTGGATCGTGACGATGTCGGTGTGGACTCCGCCGAGCAGCACGACGTCGCGCTGCAGGGCGAAGTTCGTCACCACGATCACGTTCGAGGAGCCGCGACGCAGGTCGATGCGCAGGTCCTTGACGACGCCGGTGAACGACGCAGCGCCGGCCGCGCCGTTCACGGTCGTGCCGGAGCCCGGCGTCACGTCGAGCTGGCCGGGAACCGCGCCCATGTCGAGCGTCAGCGCGATCGGCTTCGCCTGGCTCGTGACGATCGCGGAGCCGTGCTTCACGGCAATCTTCACGTTCCCGGCGGACAACGCGGGCGTGAGAGAAAGAGCGAGTGCGGCGGCGGCGATCGTGCGGATCCGGATCATGGCGGGCTCCCGTTGTCGGACTGGTCCGAATGCATCGACCCGCCGCCGAGTCGGACTTTATGGTCGGCCCCGATTCGGCCCGGCCCGCGACCGGCGGGGAGCCGCCGCCGTTTCGTCGCCCGTCCCCTATACTCCCGCGCCCTCATGAGCCCGAAGCTGACGAAGGTGTTGGTCGCGAACCGCGGTGAGATCGCCGTGCGCGTGATCCGCGGTTGCCGCGAGGAGGGCATCGCCACCGTCGCGGTGTACTCCGACGCCGACCGCAACGCGCTGCACGTGCGCCTCGCCGACGAGGCCGTCCGCATCGGCCCACCTCCGGCGCGCGAGAGCTACCTCGACGGCGACAAGATCATCGCCGCCGCGCGCGCGACGGGCGCCGTCGCGATCCACCCGGGGTACGGGTTCCTCTCCGAGAACGCGGACTTCGCCGACTCCGTGACCGCGGCCGGCATCGCGTTCATCGGCCCGCCCGGCTCGGCGATGCGCGCGATGGGGAACAAGATCGAGGCCAAGCGCCGCATGCGCGCCGCCGGAGTCCCGGTCGCGCCGGGCTCGGACGGCGCGGTTGAGGATCCGCGCGAGCTGGCCGCGCTCGCGCGCGCGGTCGGCTTCCCGGTGATGATCAAGGCCGCAGCCGGCGGCGGCGGCAAGGGGATCCGCATCGTCCACGACGAGGCGGAGCTGGTGCGCGCGTTCGAGATGGCGCGCTCCGAGGCGGAGAAGTCGTTCAAGAGCGGCGCGGTCTACCTCGAGAAGTTCGTCGAGGGCCCGCGCCACGTCGAGATCCAGGTGCTCGCCGACCACCACGGCACCGTGCTGCATCTCGGCGAGCGCGAGTGCTCGGTGCAGCGCCGCCACCAGAAGATCATCGAGGAGACGCCGAGTCCGTGCGTGACGCCGGAGCTGCGCGCCGCGATGGGCGCCGCCGCGGTCAGCGCGGCAGCGGCCGTCGGCTACCGCAACGCCGGCACGGTCGAGTTCCTCGTCGATGCATCGCGCCGATTCTGGTTCCTGGAGATGAACACGCGACTCCAGGTCGAGCATCCGATCACCGAGCAGGTGACGGGGATCGACCTCGTGCGCGCGCAACTGCGCATCGCGGCCGGCGAGCGGCTGTGGTTCGGCCAGTCGGACGTGAAGCACTCCGGCCACGCGATCGAGGCGCGCATCTGCGCGGAGGACGCGGACAAGAACTTCGTGCCGGCGACCGGCGTCGTGAAGCAGCTCGATCTCCCGGGCGGCGGCCGCGTGCGCATCGACGGCGGGCTGTTCGAAGGTCAGAAGATCGACGTCCACTATGACTCGCTGCTCGCGAAGCTGATCGTGCGTGCGAACGACCGCGACGAGGCGATCTCCCGCATGAAGCGCGCGCTCGCCGAGTTCCACGTGCTCGGCGTGAAGACGAACATCGGGTTCCTGCTGCGCGCGATCGAGACCGACGAGTTCAGGAGCGGCGACTACGACACCGGGTTCATCGACCGCAACATCGCGCGCTTGAAGGCGCCGCCGACCGACGGCGACGCGCGCGACCTCGCGCTGCTCGCCGTCGCCGTCGCGCACGAGCTGCGCCGGTTGCGCTCCGCGCGCGGGGCTGCGGGCGTTTTGGCCACCGGCGCGGCGGACGACCGGCCGCGCTGGCTCGCGGCCGCGCGCGACGAGGGGCTGCGATGAAGTACTTCGCGCGCATCGGCGATCGCGAGTTCGCGGTCGAGGTCGAGAGGTCCGGCGATCGCATCGTGCTCGTCCTCGACGGAGCGCGCGTCGGCGCCGACGTCTCCGCGGTCGAGGCCGGCGCGAAGTACTCGGTGCTGCTCGATCGCCGCTCGTTCGACGTCACGGTGGGCGGCGACGGCGAGCGCCTCGACCTCGTGGTGAACGGACACGCGTGGCACGTGAGCGTCGAGGACGAGCGCGAGCGCAGCACGCGCGACCTCGGCGGGCCGCAGGCGCGAACGGGCGGCTCGATCGAGGCGGTGATGCCGGGAATCGTCCGCCGCGTCGGCGTGAAGGCGGGCGACGCGGTCGCGGTGGGGCAGCCGCTGCTCATCCTCGAAGCGATGAAGATGGAGAACGAGATCCGCGCCGAGAGCGAGGGCGTGGTCGAGAAGGTGCTCGTCGCCGACGGACAGACGGTCGAGTCCGGCCAGGTCCTCGTCGTGCTGCGCGCGAGTTGACCGCGCGGCCGCGGGATCAGCTCCCGATCGCCGAGCCGAACGCGTCGGACGCCTCCGGACTTCCGGGCACCGCGGGGACCGACTCGTCGAAGCGCTGGCTCCCCGTGTCGGTCAGGCCGCCGCCGTCGACGCCGTACAGGATGTAGGCCGCGCCGCACCCGGAGAGTCCGCTGACCAACGCGTGCGGCGCACCGACCGCGAGATCGGAGACGTCGTCGCCGTCGAAGTCGCCCGCCGCCAGCACGGCGCCGAACTCCAATCCGGTGTGCGTCCCTCCAGGGATCGAACCGACGTCGGTCGAGAACACCTGCGTCGGGTTCGCGCCGGCGCCGCCGACGCCGGTCGGCGATCCGAACAGGACGGTCACGCGTCCGCCGGATTGCGACGCGGTGTCGCGATCGGGCGCGCCGATCGCGAGGTCGTCGCGGCCGTCGCGGTCGAAATCGCCGATCGCGACGGCGGCGCCGTACTTCGTGAACAACTGCACGCCGCCCGGGCTGAAGTCGTTCGCCGGAGTCTTCTCCTGCGTCGTGTCGTCGATCGCGAGCCCGTGCACGCCGCCGTAGATCGCGTAGACCTTGCCCATTGCGCCGTAGTCCGCTGGCGCGCCGACCGCCACGTCGTCCTTGCCGTCGCCGTTCAGGTCGCCGGCCGCGAGAGCGGTGCCGAACTGGGAGGTCGCCTCGTCGCCGCCGCCCGCGGCGAGCACGCCGATCAGCCGGTTGCGCTTCGCGCGCAGGCCTTTCTTCGATCCGTAGAGCACCGCGATCGCGCCGTGGATACCCGGGTAGGTCTCCTCGCCCGGCACGCCGATGACGAGGTCGTCGAACGTGTCGCCGTTCCAGTCGCCGGCCGCGAGCGCGGCGCCGAAGTCGTCGCCTTGGTCCGCCTTGCCGAGCACTCCCGCGGAATTCTGGGTCCAGAACTGGCTCCGCTTCGCCGTGAGTCCGGACGGCGATCCGCGCAGCACGTGCACCGCGCCGGTGCGCGAGCGCTTCTTGCTGCCCTCGAGCACGCCGATCGCCAGGTCGTCCTTGCCGTCGCCGTCGAAGTCGCCCGCGGCGAGCGCGGTCCCGAACTGCTCCCCGACGATGACCCCGTCGCCGATCGCCTCCGGCTTGTCCGCGATGCCCTTGGTCGCCTGCGTCCAGCGTTGCACGCGCGCGACCGTGAGACCCGCGGCCGATCCGTACAGCACGTCGACCGCGCCCGCGCGGACCTTGCCGGCCACCGTCGTGCGCGGGACGCCGATCGCGAGGTCGTCGAAGCCGTCGCCGTCGAAGTCGCCGATCGCGAGCGTCGAGCCGAACAGCGCCGCTTCGACCGGCTCGAAACCGGCGCCGAAGTCGCGCTCCGCGAAGAGGTGCGAGAGGGCGGTCGTGATGCCGCTCGCGGTCCCGTAGAACACGGTCACCGCGCCGGCGAGGTTCATGCCGTCGACCTCCTCCTGCGGCGAGCCGACCGCGAGGTCGTCCTTGCCGTCGCCGTTGAAGTCTCCGGCGGCGAGCCCGCGCGCCGCGAGAACGGTCGAGAAGAAGGCGACGACGCAGCCGATCGCGGTGGCTCGGTTCATCGGTTCGGTCCTTTTCGATGCCTGTAAGAAAATGCCGCGCGGCATTCGGCCGGCTGTGGGGCCCGATCGCGACGTCGTTCGACGTCGCCATGTGTCGACTTCATACGCTTCTCTTTCGCTCCGCGCGCTCTTGCCTCTCGCTCGGACTTGACCATTGAACACGGCGCTGCGCGCCGCCGCGGTACGTGTCGATCAGTGAACGCGCCGGTACACGGCACGCAGGATCGCGCGGCCTTCGCGGCGCGCGAACTCCTCGAAGTTGGTGACGAGGTCCTTGAACAGGACCGGGTCTTCGTCGACGCGCGCGAGTCCGTCGGTGGCGCGCAGGAACGCATCCATCTCCTCGAACCGGTGCGGGACGTCGGTCGCGATGAAGATCCTCCCGCCGACGGCGAGGCGCGATGCGCACGTCGCCACGAACGACGGCGTCACGACCTTGCGCTTCTGGTGGCGCTTCTTCCACCACGGATCGGGGAAGTAGAGGTGGATCGCCGCGAGCGTGCCGGGCGCGATCGCCGCCTCGAGGACGTCCGGCGCGGAATCGTGCATCACGCGCACGTTCGTCAGCCCGCGCTTCGCGATGCGGTTCAAGCTGAACTTCGCGCGCGGCCGCGAGACCTCGATCCCGATCAGGTTGACCGCCGGCCGCCGTTCCCCGGATTGGACGAGGAACGAGCCCTTGCCGGGGCCGACCTCGATCTCCACGGGCCGGTCGTTCCCGAACACGGTGGGGAAGTGGAACGGCGGCGCGCCGGCAACGAGCTCCAGCCGGAACGGCGCGAGCCTCTCGGGGGGTAACGGACGCTTGGTGCGGGCGATCATCGTTCGATGCGGAAGCGCGGAGATTACACTTTGCCCCGCGTCGTTCGCGCCCGCCCGCGACACGCGCCCGGAGCGATCGTTCGATGTCGACCGCGTTCTTGCTGGTCCTCGCGCTGATCGCGCAAACCGAATCGATCGCAGTCCGCCCGCAGCGACGCGTCGTGACCGACGCGGTCGAGCGCCGGCTCGACGCGCATCTGTCCGCCCTGTATCGCTCGGCGCGCGCCGGTGGTTCGAAAGCGTTCTTGTCCGCGGCGAAGGACCGGCGCCTCGACGTCGGTCCGGATGGACGCGTCGAGATCGAAGCGCACGCTGCGCGCGGATCGTCGCTCGACGCCGCCGCCGTGTCCGGAGCCGGCTTCGACGTCGTCGGCGTGTCCGGCTCGACCGTCACGCTGCGCGCGTCGCCCGCCGAATTCGCGTCGCTCTGCGCCCGCTTCCCCGTGATCGCGTCGTTGCGCGCTTCGCCCCCCGCGTTCGAGGAGACGTCGCAGGGCGTCGCCGCAACGCACGCGAACGTCGCGCACGTGCGCGGCGCGACCGGCGCGGGGACGCGGCTCGCGATCATCGACACCGGATTCGACAGCTACTCGTCGCTGGTCGGGATGGGGCTCGTGCCGGCGCCCGTCGCGACGCGCAACTTCACGCAGACGCCGCTCGAATCGACTTCGGTCCACGGCACCGCGGTCGCGCAGACGGCGCACGACATGGCGCCGGACGCGCAGATCCTGCTGATCAAGATCGCGAACCTCTCGCAGTTCGAGAAAGGGGTCGAGTTCGCGGCGGACCACGGCGCGGACGTGCTGAACGCATCGCTCGGGTTCCTCGGCGCGAACTTCAGCGATGGAACCGGCGACGCCGCGCACGCGATGACCGACGCCGTCAAGCGCGGCGTGCTGCCGGTCGTCGCGGCCGGCAATCACGGCGACGCGCACTGGCTCGGCAAGTGGCGCGACAAGAACAAGAACAAGGTGCACGAGTTCGCGCCGGACGACGAAGGCCTGACGTTCTCGGTCGATCAAGGCACGACGGCGATCGCGTACCTCGTGTGGGACGACTTCCCCGACTCGAGCGTCGACCTCGACCTCTTCATCTACTACGTCGGCACGAACGCGAACCCGCTGCCGCCCGAGGACTTCATCGAGATCGATTCGAGCGAGACGGTGCAGGACGGCGATCAGGCGCCGGTCGAAGCGCTGTCGTTCACCGCTCCCGCGACCGGCAACTACGCGGTCGTCGTGCCGATCTTCTCCTCGAAGAAGCCGAGCCGCTTCGCGGTCTTCCTCACCGAGAAGGTCGTCGACGGCAACAACGTGGCGAAGTCGAGCATCGTCACTCCGGCCGACGCGAAGGACGCGGTCGCGGTGGGCGCGGTGTACATCGGCGACTGGGGGATGCCGCTCGCGGAAGAGTATTCATCGCGCGGCCCGACCACGGCGGGGCGCACGAAGCCCGACATCTCCGGCCCGGACGGCACGGACAGCTCGCTCTACTTCCCCGGCTTCTTCGGCACGTCCGCCGCATCGCCGCACGTCGCCGGCGGAGCGTGCCTGATCAAGTCGATCCAGCGGCACGCGACCGTGAAGCAGCTCCGCAAGCGGCTGCTCGGCGCGGCCGATCCGCTCGGCGACGAGAACACGTTCGGCGCCGGCGGTCTCGAACTCGGCAACGACTTCTTCCCGCCCGGGATGCCGACGGTCCCGTTCGACGTGCCGTCGATCGTCGTCGACGTGAACGCGGTGTCGCTGTTCTCGACGCTGCCGGTCGACCTCACGCCGCCGGTGCTCTACCGATTCCGCGCGCTCGGCAAGCACGCGCCGGGCGCGTCGAGCTCGCCGTGGCAGGTGTCGCCGCAATTCGTCGACGACGGCCTCGCGCCGGACCGCTCCTACAAGTGGAAGCTCTCGACGCGCGACTCCGCCGATCCCGTGAACACGACGCCGAACGACAGCATGATCGAGCTGCGCACGCTCGCCGCGGTGTTGCCCGCACCGACGCTTCGGAAAGCGAAGAGCACGTCGCTGAAGCTCCGCGTGGTCGGCGGATCGAACCCGAAGTCGACCGAGGTCGCGCTGCTCGACGTCACCTCGAACCGCTACCTCGCGCCCGACGGCGTCACGACGTCTGCGACGCCGATCTGGGCGAAGGCGAGCGCGTTCTCGTCGGTGACGGTGCGCGGGCTCTTGCCCGCGACGAACTACGAGTTCCGCGCGCGCGCCCGCAACGCCGATCTCGTCGAGACCGCTCTGTCGGATCCGTTGATCGTCGCGACGACGCCCTGAGCGCGGTGCGCGTCAGTTCGAGTCCGGCAGCTCGAGCCGCTTGATCTGATCGCGGACCTTCTGCGCCGCCTCGGCCTGGTTGCCGCGGTCGTAGGCGTCGGCGAGCTCGGTCAGCAGGTCGACGCGGATCGCGGGCTCGAGGATCACGTCCTTGCCGCGCTTGATCATCTCCTCGAGCAGCGCGAGCTCCTGCGCGGGATCCTTCATCGTCTCGACGTTGCCGAGCACCCACGCCTTCTGCCGCAGCACGAAGAGGTTTTCGACCTTCGCCGACCGCGCGAGCTCCGCATTCGAGTTGACGTCTGCGAAGATGCGCTCCTGCTCGGCCTGCAGCGCGTTCAGCGCGTCGAGTCCTTCCTTCTCACGACCCTTGATGCGGATCAGCGCCTTCGCGATCTGCAGCCGCGCGTGCAGGACGGCCGACTGCGCGTCCGGACGCTTGGCGAGCGCATCGAGAGCCTTCTGGAATTCCTCGAGCGCCTCGGGCTCGCGATGCAGCGTGAGCAGCGTCGATCCCTTGTTGTCGTGCAGCAGCGGATCGTTCGGATCCCAGCCGAGCGACTCGCCCTTCTGGAGCAGCGCGAGCGCCTCCTCCGGTTTGCCGAGCTGGTTCAGCTCGCCGGAGAGCAGCAGGTAGATGTCGGGCGCCTCGAGTCCAAGGTCGATCGCCTCCTGCAGCTTCTTCGCGGCCTTCTCGTGGTTGCCGACGGCGGAGTAGACGCGCGCGCAGCGGCGCTTGATCGCCGGGCTCTTCGGATAGTGCTCGTCGACGTAGTCCATCAGCTTCACGACGCTCGTGTCGAAGCGGCCGATGCGGATCGCGCAGACGGAGAGGCGGTCGTAGGCGACGTCGGCGGCCGGGTTCAGCTCGATCGCCTTCTTGAAGTCCTCCGACGCTTCGATCGGACGGTCGAACCCGTCCTGGAACACGCAGCCGCGCGCGAAGTAGGCGACCCAGTCCTCGTGATACTTCGAGAGGTAGTTGTCCCACAGCTCCTTCGCCTTGTCGAACAGCGCGCGCGCGGTCTCTTTGTCGCCCTTCTGCCGCGCTTCGATGCCGTCGTTGTAGGCGAACTGCGCCTGGCAGACCGAGATCACGCGCGCGGCTTCGGGCAGCGTCGACTTCGCGAGGTCGGCCATCAACTTCTCGCACGCCGCGCGATCGCCGCGGTAGCGCGTGAGGTCGAGCTTCTCGACCAGCAGTCGTTCGTCGGTCGGCGCCGCGAGCAGCGCGCTCTCGATCAGCTTCGACGCTTCGTCGAGCTTGCGATCCTGCACGTAGAGCTCGGAGAGATTGACCACGACCTCGATGTTCGCGGGGTCGGCCTTGTGCTGGTCTTCGAGCAGTTCGAGCAACTGCGCCACGCCGAAGTCGCGGTCGGACTTCTTCGCTTCCGCGTCGACCTTCATCAGCGTGACGATCTGCTGCAGCGTCTGCGTCAGCATGTTGCGGAGCTGCTTCCACGTCGGGCGATCGGGGATGCCCTTCAGCAGGTCGCTCACGATCTGCGACGCCGTCTTGTAGTCGCGCAGGCCCGCGAGGCTGAGCGCGAGGCCGGTGTGCGCGAGGAGCAGGTCCGGCATGATGCCGATCGCGGTGCGGAAGTCGGCGGCGGCGGCCTGGTATTGGCGCTCGAAGCGCTCGGTCTCGGCGATCTCGAACCAGCCGCGCGCCGACTGCGGCGCCGTCTTCGTCATGCTGGTGAACAGCGTGCGCTCGTCGCGGTAGATCCGGCTGTGATTCGCGGTCATCACCACGAACAGCACCAGGAGAGCCTGCAGGATCGACCGGCCGACGCGGAACGGGACATCGCCCTTCGCCGCGAGCTTGCCGAGCGCGAACGAGAGGATGCCGCCCGCCGCGACCGCGAGCCCGAGGCTCGGCTGGTAGAGCAGTCGGTCGCCGAAGATCGTGCCGATGCGGACCAGGATGTTCGACACCGGTCCGAACGCGAACAGGAAGATCAAGATGCCGAAGCCCACGATCGGCGCGCGACGGAGCGACACGAAGCCGATCACGGTGAGGATGGCGACCAACGCGAAGCACATGAGCGCGATCGGCTCGTCGAGCCCGCGCGCGATCGGCAACTGGTTGAACGAGTAGTCCGCGGACATCCCGACCGGGAACACGAAGAGCTGCAGCGCGCGCGTGTAGAGCATCGAACCGGTCGCGAGGCACGCCATGAACGGCTGCTTCACGAGCGGGTTGTCGAGGCGCAAGAGCCCGTTCTCGTTCGGGTCGAGCCGGCCGCAGACCTTCACGCGGACGAAGATGTTGACCGCGATGATCGCGACGAAGCCGGCGTAGAGCAGCAGGCGCGTCGCGAGCGGCGGCGCGTCGCGGCGCCGCACGACGTCGGCGAGGATGATCGTGACGAGCGCGATCGCGCCGCTCTCCTTCGTGAACAAGGAGATCGCGAACAGCACGAGCGCGAGCAGGTACTTGCCCGGCTTCACGACGTGCGAGCCCGCCGACTTCAGGTAGAGCACGATCGCGGCGAGGCCGAAGAAGAGCGATTGCGTCTCGCCGAGACCGGCGGCATACGCGACGGCTTCGGTGTGCACGGGGTGCGCGGCGAACAGGAGCGCGCCGATCCACGCGGCGCGCCGGTCGGCGAACAGCCGCAGCATCAACACGAAGACGAGGAGCGAGCAGCCGATGTGATAGAGGACGTCGAGCAGGTGGTAGGGGAACGACTTGCCGCCGACGGCGAGGTAGATCATCCCCATCGGCCACAGCATGAGCGGGCGATACAGCGCCTGCCCCTCGACGGCGAGGCCCGGGTCGCGCGAGCGGTTCACGCCGTCCCAGAACTCCTCGTGGAACAGCTTGTCGGTCAGGTTCGAGACCTTGGCGACCATGCCGTTCTGCGACGCGGCTTCCTTGAACGTCGCGTTCATCTGGACGAGGAAGCGGGCGTCGTAGGAAAGCTTGTTGCCGAGCGAGTACGCGAACGCCGCGAGCGCCACGAGCGTGACGACGACGAACGGGACCGACAGGCGGTTCGAGGCGGGCGAGGTCATTCCGGGCTCCGGCGCGTCGCGCCTCCATCTGCGCGAGCGTCCATCATCGGGTGCAAGGCGCCAAAGGCTAGAGATCGAAAGTGGGTCGCGCAGGAGGTTGCAGCGGTCGGTGCCGCCGATTCCGTCACGAACACCGGTCCGCGGAGCGCTCGATAGCGGCGGTCGCGGCGTCGAGCGCGGCCGATCCGGCGATCGCGCCGGCGAGCGCGGCGGCTCCCCGGAGCTGGCCGATCGAGGCCCCCGCGCGCAGCGCGCCGCGGACGTGCGATTCGAGTTGCCGGGGCAGGGAGACCGTCGCGAGCGCGGTGATCGCCATCAGCTCGCGCACCCTCGGTTCGATGCCTTCGCGCGCGAGGACGCGGCCGTACGCGTCGACGAGCACGGCTTCGGCGAGCGTCGGGTGCGCGCGCGCCAACTGCTCGAGCACGGCGCGCGCCTGGTCGCCGTAGATCTTGCCGAACAGGTCGTTCCCGGCCCTCCGGCGCAGCGATTCGACCGGGGAGGGCGCGGGCGGCGGCGCGGCCGCATCGTGCGGCGCGACGCGTTCGAGCGCGCGAAACGCCTCGATCGCGCGCGGGAAGCCGCCGAACAGGTGCACCATCAGCAGAGCTTCGGCGAGGGTGGCGCGCGACACGCCGGCCGCGATTCCCGCGCGGAGCACGCGTTCGAGCTCGTCGAACCGTCCGGTGGCCCCGAGCGCGAGCGCGAGACAGAGCGTCGCGGTCTCCTTGCCGGGCGGCGTCCGCGCGATCGCGGCCGCGGCCGATTCGTCGTCCTGGATCACGTTCGAGGTCAAGGCGGGGGCATCCGTCGGCCGATGCGTTCGCGTGAATCCGGTCGGACGCGCCATCGGCACGCGCCATTCAACGCGTTCGCGCTCGCTCGCGTACGTCAGCACTGTGCGCGGTGGTCGTCAAGCCGGGTCGCCTTGACACGCTTTCGCCACCGCTGTTGAATCCGTTCCCGTCCCCGTCCACGGCCAGAGATCGCCGTTTCGCGAGTCCCGGACTCGCTCCGAGGAGATGATGATGTCCGTTCCGCTCGTGACCGTGATGCTGACCGTGCTGTTCGCGCAGGATCCGAAGCCGGCCGCGCCGCCGCAGCCGGCGCAGGGGCAGCCCGCGCAGGGGCAGCCCGCCCAGGGCAACTCCACCGATCCGCGGCTCAAGCCCGCGGGCGACATCGGCTCCGGGATCGACCGCAACGCCGGCACGGTGCTCGACATCAAGGAGTACCGCGGCGGCGTCGGCGGTTGCCCCTACATCCGCAAGGCGGAGGATCTCCGCGACCTCGACCTGGCGAAGGTCAACTTCGACGCGCCCGTGCTCGCGCGCGTGAACGGCAAGGACGTGACCCAGGAGGAGTTCAAGACCTGGCTCGCGTTCGTCGCCGGGCAGAACGGCGTGCTGCAGGCCGAGCTCGACGTGCTCAGCAAGAAGATGGTCGAGCGCATCGTGAAGGCCGGCGGCAACGCGGCCGACTTCGAGGTCAGCGACGCCGACGTCAACGCGCGCCTGAAGGAAGAGGAGGAGATGGCGCGCTCGCAGGGTGAGGCCGCGCTGAAGCAGTATCACGACATGGTCGAGTCGATCCTCGGCGCCGCGCGCTACCGCGACTTCCTGCGCGGCCAGCTCCGCACCGAGAAGCTCCTGCTGCCGCCGATGAAGAAGGCGGTCGATGGCAAGCCGCCCGAGCATCCGACCGAGCTCCCTGTCGAGGCCGCCGACCTGCTCGACGACAACAAGCAGCTCCGCGACTACCTGCAGAAGGCGTACGAGGACGGCCAGGACATCCCGGCGATGTTCCGCACGCAGTTCCTCAAGATGATGCAGGACCGCATGGTGACCAAGGCGAAGATCCGCAACGCGATCGATCGCTTCGCCGGCGAAGAAGCGCTGCCGTCCGGCGTGTTCATGACGGTCGACGGCGAGTCGATCCCGCTCTCGACGGTCCTCCTCTTCGTGACCGACACGCCGGAGATGCGCGTGAACGCGCTGCGCCTCCTGTTGATCTACCGCGCGATGGACGACGCGCTCGCCGACGCGGGCAAGCTGATCACGCGCGAGGAGTTCGACACGCTGTTCGAGGCGCACGAAGCCGAGTACCGCGGCACGCTCTTCCCGCTCCGCAACCTGATCGGCCTGCGCGGCTTCACGAGCATGGCCGAGTACCGCGAGTACTTCAAACGGCGCGCGGCCTACGAGCGCATGATGGCGGACACGATCGACGACGACACGCTGCGCGAACACCACACGAAGTACGGCAAGCTCTTCTACGAGAGCGGCCGCGTCACCGTGGACACGGTGTTCATCGCGCTGACCGACGCCGAGAAGGCGGCCGGCGCGGGCGGCGACGTGGCGTGGGCGGCCGCGAAGGCGAAGGCGGACGAAGCGATGGCGGCGCTGAAGGCCGGCACGCCGATCGACGACGTGCGCACGAAGTTCGGCAGCGCGCTGCCCGCCGATCCGTCCGGCAAGCTCGTGTCGATGGCGCGCAATGAACTGCGCGGGAAGCTCGGCGAGAACGAGTACGTGATCTTCCAGCGCGGCTACTCGCTCGCGGACGACGTGTTCTACAACCGCGTCGAGGACGACATCGTCGGGCCGGTGCGGTTCGACGTCTCGCCGCTCGCGGGCCTGAAGACGACGCTCGGCTACGTCATCGCGAAGGTCGGCAAGTTCCGCCGCCAGGGCGTGGTGAAGGATTTCGCGCTCCAGAAGCAGTTGGTGCGGAATGACTACTTCGACCTGACCTTCGCGCACTTCGGCCACGAGTGTTTGAAGAACGCGAAGGTGGAGCTGGTCGGAGTGCATTGACCGGCCGCCGCGGCGCCCGCGGCACGAAACTCGATCGGAGACCGACATGCAGCGCGCCCGACTCTTGAAGAGCGGCGCGCTGCATCCGTTCCGGAACATGGCGCTCGACGAGGCGCTCGACCCGGAGCCGCCGGTGCTGCGGCTCTACCGCTTCGATCCGCCCGGCCTGTCGCTCGGTTACTTCCAAGCCGCCGCGGACTTCGATGCGGCGACGATCGCGCGCCTCGGCGCCGTGCTCGTGCGCCGCGCGACGGGCGGCGCCGCGATCCTGCATGCGCACGACGTCACGTTCGCGTTCGTCGCGCGCGCGGATCACGCGGTGTTCGCGGGGCCGATCGCGGAGTCGTACCGGCGCGTCCACGAGGCGATCGCGCTCGGGCTCGCGGAGCTCGGCGTCCAGGCGACCGCGCGCGGTGGCGACGATCGCGGTGCGGCGCGGCCGGACGACCCGGTCTGCTTCCACGCGCCGACGTCGTTCGACCTCGTCGTCGCCGGGCGGAAGCTGGTCGGCTCCGCGCAGCGCCGGACGCGCGATCGCGTGCTCCACCACGGATCGATCCCGATCGCGAAGAACGCGCTCGCGACGGACGCGAGCTCGATCGAGGACGTGCTCGGTCGGCGGCCGCGCGCGGAAGAGGTCGAGGACGCGCTCGCACGCGGCTTCGAGCGCGCGTTCGGATTCGCGTTCGAACGCGGCGAGCCGACGGCGACGGAATCGGCGCGCGCCGAGGAGCTGGCGCGCACGAAGTACGGGACCGCGGAGTGGAACTCGTCGCGTTGAGCGCGGCGCCTCGAGCGCCGGCGGCTCAGTGATCGCCGGCTTCGGTGACCTTCTGATACGCGGCCGCGTCGAGAAGCTGGTCGTGCTCGGCGGCGTTGGTCGCGCGGATCTTCACGATCCAGCCTTCGCCGAACGGATCGGTGCCGACCTTGTCGAGCGAGTCGGTGAGGCTGTCGTTGACCTCGACGACCTCGCCGGACACCGGCGCCATGAGATCGGACACCGCCTTCACCGACTCGATCTCGCCGAAGCGCTGGCCTTTCGCGAGCTGATCGCCGACCTTCGGCAGCGAGATGTACACGAGGTCGGTGAGGTGCTTCACGGCGAAGTCGGTGATGCCGACGACGACGACGCCCCCTTCCTTCTTCGCCCACTCGTGGCTCTCGAGGTACCGGCGGTCGTTGGGGATCACGTGCGCTTCTCCGAGCGGGGTTTCCTGCGATAGAAGGGCAAGGCGACGATTTGAATGTCGGCCCGCGCGCCGCGCAAGTCCACGGCGAGTCGCGTGCCCGGAACGGCGCGGGCCGCGGGCACGTAGGCCGTGCCGATGTTCTTCTCGAGGACGGGCGAGAACGAGCCGCTGCGCACGTCGCCGATGTGAGCGTCGCCGTCGAAGACCGGGTAGCCGGGCCGCGGGATGCGCGGATCGTCGGCCGTGAACCCGATCAGGCGGCGCGCGGGGCCGGTCGCGCGCTGATCTTCGATCGCGCTCTTGCCGACGTAGTCGCGCGGGTTGGTCAGCGCCCACTCGAGCCCGGCTTCGACCGGTGACGTCGTGTCGTTGATCTCGTGGCCGTAGAGCGGCATTCCGGCTTCGAGCCGGAGCGTGTCGCGCGCGGCGAGTCCGATCCGCTTCAGGTCGTGCGCGGCGCCGACTTCGAGGAGCCGCTTCCAGGCGTCGATCGCGCGCTCCTCCGGCAGGCAGAACTCGAAGCCGTCCTCTCCCGTGTACCCCGTGCGCGAGATCAGCACGCCGTCCTGATCGAACGCGCGCGCGGTGCGGAAGCCGTAGTACTTGAGCGTGCCCGGGTCGTCCGCGCAGACGGCCCGCGCGATGGCGACCGACGCCGGACCCTGCAGCGCGATCATCGCGAGCGATTTCGAGAGGTCGTGCACCACCGCGTCGGTGCCGGCGGCGTTCGCTCGCAGCCACGCGACGTCGCGGTTCTTGTTCGACGCGTTCACGCACAGGAAGAACGACTCAGGCTCGCGATACACGAGGATGTCGTCGATCGTCGTGCCGTCCTCGCGCGTGAGCAGCCCGTAGCGGACCGCGCCCACCGCAAGGTCGTGCGTGGCGCACGTCAGCGTCCGTTCGACGAGGCGCGCCGCGTCGGGTCCGGTGATCCGCAGGCGTCCCATGTGGCAGAGGTCGAACAGTCCGGCGGCGCGCCGCACGTGGCGGGCTTCCTCGACGATGGAGCCGTACTGGATCGGCATCGACCAACCGGCGAAGTTCACGAGCCGCGCGTTCACGCGCTCGTGCTCCCCGGTGAGGGGCGTCCGCATCCCGCTGCTCGATTCCATCGCCGCGATTCCCCGTCGGTCAGTCGGCCAAGAGCGCGGCCAGCGCCTGCCAGTCGATCTCGTCGATCTCGTTCGCGCCGATCGGCGGCAGCGTGCGGAAGCGGGCGCGCTCCTCGTCGGAAGAGAAGTCGTCGCGCTGCTGCGGCCGGTTCGCGGCCTCCGCCTCGAGGCGCAGGAGCGCGTCGAGGAGCGCCTCCTCGGTGCGGCACTCGCGCTCGAAGCGTTGCGCGTTCTCGAACCGCGCGGCGCGCAGCTCCTCTTGTCCGCGCGCCAGCTCGCCGATGCGGAGGAACACGCGGCCGAGGTAGAGGTGCGCGTCGAAGGCGTGGCCGCCGTGCGGGTCGATCCACAAGGCGCGGGCGCAGTGCCGCGCCGCGCGCGCGAGTCGTCCCGCGGAGTAATGCCATCGTCCGAACCACGTGTGGACGCGGGCGACGATTCGGGAGCGGAGTCGGTCGAGCACGGCGAGCGGGTCCCTGCCTGGCATCGGGTGGAATCGCGAAGGACGCGGGACTCTAACGGCCGCCGCGACCGTCGTCGACGGCCTGCTATGCTCCGACCGGTCCGGGATCCGCATCATGCGCGACGGCGAAGACGAGGGACACGAGCGACGCTACGCGGGCGCCCGAGCGGGCGACCCCGACGCGTTCGCCGAGCTGTTCGGGCGCCACGCGGACGAGCTGCGCCGCTTCGTCGACCGCCGCCTCGGCGACCAGGCCCGTCGCCGCATCGAGCCGGACGACGTGGTGCAGGAGACGTCGCTCGTCCTGTTCGAGCGCATCCGCGATTTCCCGCCCGATCTCACCGAATCCGAGCTGCGCGCGTGGTGCGTGCAGGTCACCAAGCACGTGCTGATCGACATGATCCGCGCGATGGGCAACGACCTCGGCGAGTCCGCGGTGCCGGAGCGCCACGGGATCGACGGGCCGACGCCGCGTGTCGAGACCGGCAGCGTCACGCGCGCGGACGGAGCGGCGCGGCTGCGGCGCGCGATCGAACGGCTGCCGGAGCACTACGCCGCGGTGGTGCGTGAGTGCGTCCTCGGCGGACGCTCGGCCGTGCGCGCCGCCGAGCGGCTCGGGATCACGCCGGACAATGTCCGCCAGCGGTTGTGCCGCGCGAACGAGCGGCTGCGCGAACTCCTGCGCGAGGCGTGACGAGCAGTGGGCCGCGACGAGATCCTCCGCGTGTTCACCGAGCTGTTCGTCGCCGATCTGCACGGCGACGCGGAGCGCCCGCTCGCCGAGTACCAGCGCCTCTTCCCGGGCCACGAGGACGCGATCGCGGAAGCCCATCGACGGATGCGGATGCCCGGAGCGTCGCCGGCTGCCGCGGTGCCCGCGCCCGCACGCGACGACGGACTTCGCATCGGCTGGTTCCGCCTGCTCGGGCTCCTCGGGCGCGGCGGACAAGGCGAGGTGCATCGCGCCGAGGACACGCGGCTGAAGCGGATCGTGGCGCTGAAGATCCTGCCCGGCCGATTCGCGAGCGACGTGTCGCGCAAGCTCCTGCAGCGCGAAGCCGAGATCGCGGCGCGCCTCGATCATCCCGGCATCTGCCCGGTGTACGAGGTCGGCTCCGCCGACGGGACCGACTACATCGCGATGAAGTTCGTGAAGGGCGAGACCCTCGCGCAGCGGATCTCACGCTGGCGGAACGCCGCGCGCGAGCGGCGCGGTGCGAGCGCGACCGGCCGCATCCTCGAAGCGGTGACGCTCATGCGGAAGTGCGCGCTCGCGGCCGACGCGGCGCACCGCGCGATGCTCGTGCACCGCGACATCAAGCCCGGCAACGTGATGATCGGCGACGACGGCGAGCCGGTGCTGCTCGACTTCGGCCTCGCGCGCCTCGTCGACGGCGACGCGGCCCTGCTCGCGGCCACGCAAGGGACGCTCGGCACGCCGGCGTACATGGCGCCGGAGGTCGTGCGCGGAGATCAGCGCAT
>CAZBOK010000042.1:0-18609 GCA_964493525.1 uncultured Phycisphaeraceae bacterium
GCCTCGAGCCCGCGCACGCACTGCATGGGATCGTGCGCTTCGAGGACGGCACTCCGGTCGCCGGTGCGGAAGTCGACCTGCTGCCGATCGGCGAAAGCCCGGCGGCGCTGTTCCGCACGGCGATCGATTCGGGTTCGGGCGACCGCGCGGTCGAGCGTTTCGCGCGCATCCGTGCCCGCGCCGACGGCCGGTTCACGCTGCCGGATCTTCCCGCCGGGCCGTTCGTGCTCGGCGCGCGCGCGACCGGGATCGCGACGTCCGACCACCGGCGCGGGCCGTTGATCGTGTTCGTGGAGTCGGCGGTGCCCGACGGACCGGAGACCGCCCTGACGCTTCCCGGCGTTCCTTCGGGGGGCGACGGAGTGGTGCTCGTCGGACGCGTGCGCGACGCGATCACGGGAGACGCGGTGTGCCGGGTCGCGGCGACACTCTCCGGCGAGCGCGGGACGTTCGAGGGCGAGATGTTCGCGCCGGGAGAATTCCGCGTGAAGGACGCCCCGGCGGGCGATTACGCGCTCGCGGTCCGCTGCCTCGGATGGATGCCCGCGACGATCGATCGCGTGAAGATCGCGGAAGCGACTCCTGCCGTCCCGCCGGTCGTCGAGATCGCGCTTTCTCGCGGCGCGACCGTCCACGGTAGCGTGCGCACCCGCGACGGATCGCCGCTCGGCGAAGCGCTCGTCAACTTCAGTCCCGAGAACGGCGGCGCTCCGGTCTGGGGCCGCGTCGACGCGGACGGCGACTACGAGGTGAGCGGCCTCGCCCCGGGTCGTTACCGGCCCGCGGTGCAGTTCTCGATCCGTTACCCCGGAGTGAGAGCGTTCGCGATCGAGGGAGAAGCGCGCGTCGACGTCGCACCGGGCGCGCGAGAGATCTCGTTCGACGTCCGGCTCGAGCCGGCGGGGACGCTGCGGATCCAGGTGACGTCCGCAGCATTGCCGCCCGAAGAGCAAGATGGCGCGGTCGCAACCGCGGAGCAGGCGCGTGCGGCCGGCCGATCGTTCATCGAGGTGCGCTCGAAGGACGGCGCGTTGATCCAGCGCTTCGCGAACCCGACGAGCGGCGGCTGGCACTGGCTCGACGTGAAACCGGGGGATTACTCGATCACCGCGAGCATCGACGGGGCGGAGCCCGAGCGGCGAACAGTGACTGTCGCCGAGGGCGAAGGCTTCGAGGTCCGGTTCGGGAACTGACGACGACGCGAACGGACGCGCCAAACAAACGGATTCGCGCGATCGGCCACGGAACGCCTCGGGCTAAACTGCCCGTTTCGTTTCGGCCCCTGTCGGAGTGAGTTCTGGAAGTTCTCGAAGCCCCCACTGCGTTCGCCTCGCTCGGTCTGTCTCCCGTCATGCTCGAGGCGCTCGCTCGCGCGGAATACGTTCGCCCGACGCCGATCCAAGAGAAAGCGATCCCGCCCGGTCTTGCCGGGAAGGACGTGATCGGCTGTGCCGCAACCGGCACGGGCAAGACAGCCGCCTTCCTCCTCCCGATCATCGAGCGCCTCGCCGGCAAGCGCGGCACGCGCGCGCTCGTTCTCGCGCCGACGCGCGAGCTCGCCCTGCAGATTTGTGATCACCTCCGGATGTTCGGCGCCGTGCGCGGCGTCCGCGGCGCCGCCGTCATCGGCGGCGCGTCGATGGGCAACCAGATCCGCGAGATCCGCGATCAACGCGAAGTGATCGTCGCGACGCCGGGACGACTCGTCGACCACCTCGAGCAGCGCACCGCGAAGCTCGATCAGATCGAAGTGCTCGTGCTCGACGAAGCCGACCGCATGCTCGACATGGGCTTCAAGCCGCAGCTCGATCGCATCCTCGCGAAGCTCCCGCGCACGCGGCAGACCTACCTGTTCTCGGCGACGATGGCCGGCGAGGTCGCGCAGTTCGCGAAGCGCTGGCTGCACGATCCGGTCCGCGTCGAAGTCTCGCGCAGCGGGACGATGGCCAAGAACGCGACGCAATGCGTGTACTTCGTGAAGCAGGACGACAAGGCGCCCGCGCTGCTGTCGCTGCTCGCGAAGGGCGACGAGACCACGCTCGTGTTCGCACGGACGCAGCATCGCGCCGACCGCCTCGCGAAGACGCTCTCGCGGGCCGGCATCCGCGTGGCGCGGATCCACGGCGGACGATCGCAGTCGCAGCGCCAGCACGCGCTGCAGGGCTTCAAGAACGGCGACTACCGCGTTCTGGTCGCCACCGACATCGCGGCGCGCGGGATCGACGTCACCGGCATCGGGCACGTCGTGAACTTCGACGTCTCGCACGTGCCGGAGGATCACGTCCATCGCGTCGGGCGCACCGCGCGCCACGAGGCGGCCGGTCACGCGTCGAGCCTGGTCGCACCGGAGGAGATGCCGCTCCTCCGCGACATCGAGAAGTTCATCCGCGGCTCGATCCCCCGCGCGGAGACCCCGGCCGACCTCGCGCGCTGGCGCGAGGAGATCGCCAAGGGCCGGTCGCAGGCGGAATCGGCCGGACCGTCGCAGCGCGGCGCTCGTCGCCCGGGCGACTTCGCGCGACGCAGCTTCCGCGGGCCGGGCCTCCATCGTCACCGGGACGACCGCCGCGAAGGCGGGTCGAGCTGGGGCGGCGGCGGACGGCGCGAGGGCGGCAGCGGACACGGTCGTCGCCCGAGCAGCGGCGGCGGCGGCAATCGCGGGCGCCGGCGCTGACGGCGACCGGCGCCGGATAACGGCGCATCAGTCTCGACTAACGAATTGCGGCCCGCGGCCCACGCCGCGCGGTCGCAACTCCATGGCAACACATTGTTTGTGCGGCCTTACGGAAATCGTGGGCGGGGCATGATCGGTGCGCTCTCGGGCTCCCGTCCCTGGACTGGCCCTCGCCCGGAGCCGACCGATGACTGCTTACAACCCCGCCGCCGAAACGATCCTCGCCGCGCAGCACGGCGACCAAGACGCCCTCCAATCCCTGCTCTCCCTCTATGACCGCCCGATCCGCACGATCATCCGCCATCGCGTCGGTCAGAAGTTCCCGGACCTCGTCGACGATCTGGTTCAGGAGATCAACCTGCGGCTGGTCGCGCACATCACCGACTTCGACTTCGGCCGGCGCGTCCACTTCACGACCTGGATCTACTCGCTCGTGAAAAACCTCTGCATCGACGTCTTGAAGCGCAAGCGTCTCCCGTCCCGCTCCATGGTGCTGGTGATGGAAGACGGCGACGAAGTCCGCGACACGTTCGATCAGAAGGCCGCCGATCCGGACGAAGGCGCGCTCCGCAAGGAGTTCCGCCGCCAACTGCTCCGCTCTCTGCGCCGGCTCCCCCGCGAGCAGGCCCGCATCTTCTTCCTGCGCGAAGTCACCGAGATGGAATTCCCTGACATTGCCCGCAGATTGGGTCAACCTCTCGGCACCGTGAAGTCGAAGTACTACCGGGCGCAGGAGCGACTCCAGTACCTGCTGACTCCATATCGCCCGGCCGCCTGATACCCGGCCTGTCCTCCAAAGGACCGCGAGCCCGCGATGCGATGAGCACTGCGGGCTCGGTTCGTTGATGGGGACTGCGCGGGCCGCGGACGCGCGCGCTCGCGCGCGACGGACTGCTGAATGACCGACCGCGATTCGGCCCGGATCGCGAGACCGGGCGAGAGCTGCAGTCGAGGAGGACCGACGAGATGACTCGACGGAGCGAGTCGGTGAGGGGGTTCGACGAAGCCTGTGCGGCGCGCAGCCGGTCGTAGCCCGGGCGGAATCGCGGCCGGTCATCTAAGCTCTGCGCCCCATGCGCGTGTTCGCGATCGGCGACATCCATCTCCCCGGCGGTCCACGCGCGAAGTCGATGGATCGCTTCGGCGCGGTGTGGCACGACCACGTCGCGCGCGTCCGCGCGAACTGGGAAGACGTCGCGCGCGACGACGACGTGCTCTTGATCGTCGGCGACCTGTCGTGGGCGATGACGATTGACGAAGCGGCCGAGGACCTGGCTTGGATCCGCGCGTTGCGCGGCACCAAGATCGTGATCAAGGGCAATCACGACTTCTGGTGGAGCGGGATCGGAAAGGTCCGCGCCGCGCTCGGCGCGTCGGTGCACGCGCTCCAGTACAGCCACGTGGTGATCGGCAACGTCGCGTTCGTCGGCACGCGCGGCTGGCAGTGCCCGGGTTCGATCGGCAGCGCCGACGCGACGATGCAGCCCGGCCAGCCCGGCGAGAACAAGGACGCCGGGACGTTCGCGTACACGGAGCAGGATCGCAAGATCCACGAAAGCGAGGTCGGCCGCCTGCAGCTCGCACTCGCCGGACTCGCGCGCAGCGGCGAGAAGTTCGAGAAGCTCGTCGTGATGCTGCACTACCCGCCGATGAACCCCGAGCACGACCCGAGCGGCTTCACCGCCGCGATCGACGCGGCGAAAGCCGACGTCTGCGTGCACGGACACCTCCATTCGCCGGAGTGGATAAAAACCGCGTTCGAGGGCGTGCGCGGGACGGCGCGATACCACTGCGTGAGCGCGGACGCCGTCGAGATGCGGCCGCGCCTCATCCTCGAGGCCTGAGCCATGCGAACGATCTGGTTGGTGCGCCACGGGATCGCGGCCGACGCGACGCGCGGGATGCGCGACGCCGAGCGCCCATTGACCAAGGAGGGCATCGAGCGGATGGAGTCGGCCGCGCGCGCGTGGCGCAAGCTCGGCCCGACTCCCGACGTGATCGTGACCAGTCCGCTGCTGCGCGCGCGGCAGACGGGGAAGATCCTCCACGACGCTTTCGACCTCGACGACGGACCGCTCGTGTGCGATGCGCTTGCCGCCGGCGGCGGCGCCGACGACCTGCTGCGCTTCATCGCGCGCGACGCTCCCGAGGAGTCCGGCGTCGCGTGCGTCGGACACATGCCGGACCTTCCGCGCCTGCTCGGCGAGATCACCGGCGCCGGCGCCGCATTCGGCGCCGACTTCGGCAAGGGGACGGTCGCCGCGATCGAGTTCCCCGGCGCGTTGCGCGTCGGCGCGGGAACGCTGCGCGCGCTGATCCCGAATCGCGTGCTGCGCGCGATCGGTTGAAAGCGGCGCAGCGAACGCGCGACGCTCGCTCCGGCGCGCCTGCTAAGTTGTGCGGCCCATGACGCCGCCGATCCTGCTCGCCGATGGTCTCGTGGTGCGCTACGGCGCGCGCACGGCGCTGAAGCCGTTGAAGCTCCGGTTCGACGGCGGCGCGCTCGGCCTGCTCGGCCCGAACGGCGCGGGCAAGTCATCCTTCCTGCGCGCGGTCCTCGGGCTCGTGCGGCCGGCGGAAGGCGCGGTCGCCGTGCTCGGCATCGACGCGGTGAAGGATCCGGTGCGCGTCCGCGCGAACGTCGGGTACATGCCAGAGCGCGATTGCCACGTCCCGGGGCTCTCGGGCCTCGAGTTCGTCGCGTACTGCGGACGCATCGCCGGCCTCGCCGCGCGCGACGCGCACCGGCGGGCGCACGAAGTGCTCGCGTACCTGCGCGTCGGCGAGGAACGCTACCGTCCGGTCGACGGCTACTCGCGCGGCATGAAGCAGAAAGCGAAGCTCGCGGCGGCGCTCGTCCACGATCCCGCGCTCTTGTTCCTCGACGAGCCGACGAACGGCCTCGATCCGAAGGCGCGCGTCGAAGTGCTCGAGCTCGTGCGCGACCTCGTGCAGGCGAAGGGTCTGCACGTCGTGCTGTCGTCGCACCTGTTGAAGGACGTCGAGGACGTGTGCACCGATATGGCCGTGCTCGCGCAGGGCGAGCTGCGCACGTCCGGGCGGATCTCGGAGTTGAAGGAGTTGCGCGGCGGGTTCGTCGTGCGCGTGAACGGCGACCCGCGCGCGTTCGTGGCCGCCGCCGAAGCGAAGGGGATCGCCGTCGAGAAGGACGACAAAGGACAACTCGTGCTGGCGGCGCGCGAGACCGCGCCGAACGGCGAGCCGACGCTCCGCACGATCTACCAGCTCGGCCGATCGAGCAGCACGCTCTTGCGCCACGTCGCGCCGGTACAGGACTCGCTCGAGGATCTGTTCATGCGATCGCTCGAGGAGCGCTGATCGATGCCGATCTACGACACGAGTTATCGGCACATCGAAGGCGTGCGGTCGGTCAGCCGCATCCGGTTCCTCCCGATCGTGACGACCGGCGCGCGGCTGTTCCTGAAGAAGCGGCAGGCCAAACTGTTCCTGCTGCTCGCGGCGCTGCCGCTGTTCTTCGGGATCGTCGTGCTGGTCCTGCCGGGAGCGATGACGAACGAAGCGGGCGCGCGCATGCAGCATGCGCTCGGCGCATTCCTCGACATGAGCGGCGCCTACTTGTGGCTCCTGCTCGCGAAGTTCGAGTCGCTGCCGACGTTCTTGATCACGCTGTTCGCCGGCGGCGGCCTCATCGCCAACGACCTGCGCGCGAACGCTGCGGAGGTCTACTTCTCGCGCCCCGTGACGCGGCTCGACTACGCGCTCGGAAAACTCGGGGCGCTGCTGACGCTGCTGTTGAGCGTGACGCTGCTGCCGGCGTTCGTGCTGTGGCTCTTCGACGTTCTGCTCGACGACAAGGTCGGGTTCCTCGCGCAGCAGTTGCATCTCGTCCCGCGAATCATCGGAGCGAGCGTGGTCCTGACGGTGCCCTACGCGATGCTGATGCTCACGATCTCTTCAATCGCCGGCACGGCGCGCAACGCGATGATCGTGTTCGCGGGTTTGATCCTGATGTCGAAGGCGGTGGGAACCGGGCTCGCGGAAGGTCTCGAGAACCAGAAGTACGGCGCGATCTCGATCGACGCGAACCTCGACCGGATCTCGTCGTGGGTTCTCGACAGCGACATGAAGCAGTTGCCGGGCATCGAGGTCGGGCTGCCGGCGATCGACGTGCCGGTCGGCCTCTCGATCGCCGTCGTGGCCGGCTTGATGGTGGTGTGCATCTTGGTGCTGACGCGCCGCATCCGCGGCGTCGAAGTCGTCGCGACTTGAATCGGAGGACGCGCGCGTGACGTTTCCGATCGAGTTGAAGAACGCCTCCAAGTGGTACGGGCCCGTCATCGCGTTGAACGACGTGACGCTGCAGATCGGGCCGGGCGTGACCGGACTGCTCGGCCCGAACGGCGCGGGCAAGTCGACGATGATCCGACTGATCACGGGCCAGGCCGAGCCGAGTCTCGGTCAGGCAACCGTGCTGGGCGAGCGCATCTTCGGAAGCCCTCGCACGCTGGCCCGCGTCGGCTGCCTCCCGGATCTCGATGTCTTCGACGACGAGTCGACCGCGCACGCGTTCGTGCGCACGCAGGCGTTCGTCTCCGGGTGGTCCCGCGCCCAGTCGAGCGCGCGAGCGGCCGAGCTGCTCGGCGAAGTGGGGCTCGCCGAGGCGATGCACCGGCCGATCGGCTCCTACTCGAAAGGAATGCGCCAACGCGTGAAGCTGGCGCAGGCGCTGTTGAACGATCCGGACGTGCTGATCCTCGACGAGCCGCTCACCGGAATGGACCCGGTCGCGCGCAAGAAGACGATCGAGCTGGTCGCGAGGTTCGGGCGCTCGGGTCGCGCCGTCGTGGTCTCGAGCCACATCCTGCACGAGGTCGAGGCGATGACCGAAAACGTGGTGCTGATCCACCACGGACGCGTGCTGGCCGAAGGGAAGGTCCACGAGATCCGCTCGCTGATGAAGGGTTACCCGCTCCACGTGACGGTCGAGGCGGCCGAGCCGCGGCGCGTCGCCGAGCACTTGATCCGCAGCGCCGAGCTCTCGGGGCTGCGATTCGAAGGGCAGGAGGTGACGCTCGAGACGCGCGACCCCGAGGTGTTGTTCCGGTCGCTCGAGAGCATCGTGCTCGACGAGAACGTCGAGGTGCGGCGGGTCGTCACGCGCGACGATTCGCTCGAAGCCGTGTTCGACTACCTGGTGAAGTGACGATGGCGGACGCGATCCTCCCCGCAGGTCCGAAGGTGCCCGCCCCTCCCGGGTTCTTCAGCGCGGCGCTGCGCGTCGCGCAGATCGCGCCGCTCCGGACGCTGCGCGGCAAACGACTGCTCGGGTTGTCGATCCTCGCGGTGCTCCCGACGCTCATCGCCGTGCTGATGCGCGTCGATTCGCGCGGCCGGTCGCTCGGCGTCGGGGGGTTCGCGGACTTCATGTCGGTGTTCTTCCTGGGCGGCATCACGCCGCTCACGCTGTTATTCCTCGGAGCCGCCGCGATCGGCGACGACATCGACAACGGGACGCTCCTGTACCTGCGGTTACGGCCGATCAGCCGCGGGGCGATCGCGCTCGGGCGGTATCTCGCGTTGTTGACCTCCGCGTTGATGCTGCTGCTGCCCGCGGTGACGCTCGATTACTTCGTGCAGGTCGGGTGGCGCGGAACCGACGCGGTGTTCGCGTCGCTGCCGGTGCTCGGCGCGGCGGTGATGACGATCGCGCTCGCGGCGGCGGCGTACGGCGCGTTGTTCCTCTACCTGTCGCTCATCACGCGTTTCGCGGTCGTGTTCGGGTTCCTGTTCGTGATCGGCTGGGAGATCGTGATCTCACTGCTGCCGAGCAAGGGGCAGCTCTTCACGGTCTCGTTCCACTGCCGCGCTTTCCTGTGGCAGCTCGTTCACGAGGGCCCGCGACTGTCCAAGCCGCTGCGCAACTCGATCGACGCGGGGTTGACGCCGTCGCCCGGGGAGTCGGCCGCGTCGTTGTTGATCGCGACCGTGGTGCTCGTCACGCTCGCCGCGTTCGCGTTCCGCGCGCGCGAGTATGCGGAACACCCCGGCGAGGCCTGAGCGGCCTCAGACGACTCGGGCGCCGGCGCCGCGCGCAGCGCGGAACTCGGGCGGGACGGGCTTGCCCTCGACCAGATCCGCGGCCCAGTCGCCGAGCAACGGACCGAACTTGAACGCGTGCCCGCTGCCGCAGCCGGCAACGAACCAGCGCGGCGCGCGCGCGGCACGCGGCCGATCGATCTCATCGAACAGGAAGTTGCCGTCGGCGCTCATCGTGTACTGGCATGCGCGAACGTCCGCGACTCGCGGCGAGAGGCACGGCAAGCGGTGCGCGACGAACGATTCGATCTCGGCGATTTCCGTCGCGGTCGGCGCGCGCGACTCGGGCGGCCCATCGGGGCCGAGGTCGCCGAGCGACGGGCCGAGCGAATGGCGCGCGACCTTGAACAGCCCGCTCGGATGAGCGCCGAATCCGTAATGGCCCGCGCCGGCGAGGTCGAAGCACCACACCGGCAGTTGTTGCGAGATCGATTCGGATCCGCGTTTCGGCTCGAAGAGGAACTCGGTCTGCCGAGTGACCGTGACCGGAATCGGTGCCGCCGAGACGCGTGGCAACCAGCCGCCGGCGGCGATCAGCACGGCGTCGGCGTCGAGCGCGGCGACGTCCTCGATCGGAGTTCGATCGACGATGCGAGCCCCGGCCGCGCGCGCGGAATCCGCGAGCGCGCCGACCGACGCGAGCGGATCGAGCCAGCCGCCGGTCGGATCGAGCACGGCGGCCTCGATCCCGTCGAACGAAAACCCGGGGAAGCGGCGCGATGCGGCCGCCGGCCCGATCACCTCGACCGATTCTCCGAGCGCGAGCAGGCGCGCCGCACTCTCGTGCTCGAAGGACCCGGGCGCGAAGCGCGGCGCGAGCGCGAGGAAGCCGGTGCGGTGGAACAGCCGGACCGAGCGCTCGCGCTCGAGCTCACGCCAAGCGAGCAGCGCCGAGCGCACGCGCGGCGCCCAGCGGGACGTCTCGGCGCCGTACGAGAGACGCAGAGCTTTCGAGATGTCGCGGCTCGCGGAGTTGTCCCCGGGGACGGCGGTCGCTTCGAACAGTTCGACGTCGTGGCCGCGCCGAGCGATCGAGCGCGCCGCCGCGACGCCGAACACTCCGCCGCCGACGATGGTGATCCGCACCGATCGGCGCTCAGCGCTTCGACACGCGCGGATCGACCAGCGTCGCGAGCAACTTCTTGCGCCGCGCGCGCACTGCGGAATCGAGGTGCGCGACAGCGTCGTCGAGTTGATCGGCGAGCCTGAGCCCCTTCTTCCGGTTCTTGCGGTCGGCGAGCAGCGCGTAGGTGAGCCACGGGAAAACCGCGGTCACGTCGGAGTGGCAGTAGATCGAGCGAGCGACGCCTTCGGGCGACACTTTCCCCCACGTGTGTCCTTCGGAAGCGGGGCACGACGACAGCGCGCCGTTGTCGACCGGATCGACGCAGAACTGCACGTCGATGTCGAACCCGTCGGTCGGGATGTCGAAGATCTGCCCGAGCAGCGGCTCCCCTTGCAGCGTGTAGTTCTTCGGGACGCCGCCGCCGAGGATCCAGATCGCGAGCTTCTTGTTCAGTCGCTTCGAGCACCAGTGCTGCACCGCGCTCATCGCGAAGACGTCGTCGTTCACGTCGATCTCGAGTTTGAAGCTCTCGCCGAGCACGCGCTTCATCTTCACGACGTTCAGGAAGATCGAGCCGTCCTGCACCGCGCCCACGAAGATCGGCACGCGGTTCTTCCAGCACGTCGCGAGCAGCGACGGCTCCTTCACTCCGAGCGCGCGCTCGATGCGCGCGACGTGCTTGCCGAGGAGGAAGTGGAACTCCGGCGTCGTCATCTTTCGCTGGAACTCGGGCAACGCGACGATCGCGGAGAAGAAACGGTCGGTGTCGAGGAGCACCTCTTCCCAGAAGCCGAGGTCGTATACGCGGATGATGCGCGCGGCGCGCAGCGCGAGGTCGCCCGCGTCGGGGTTGATCTCGCGGATGCGGTGGCCGAGCACGCGGTGCGCGTCGTGGTAGAGGTTGGCGCCCGTCGTCGTGATGCAGTCGACGATGCCGTTCTCGATCAAGGGGATCAGGCAGGATTGGTGGAGGCCCGCGGGCGTCATCGCGCCGGAGAGCGTCATGAACACCGCGTACCGCTCACGCACGGCGCGCGACATCAGCTCGAACGCGAGGCGCTCCTGGCGACCGACGTAGGCGTTGAACATCGAGCCGATGATCTGGCCCGGGGTCTCACGCCCCGTGATCGCCGGCGGGGCGACCGGGCGCGCGCGCCGGAAGTCGCGCTGCCCCGCGCGCGAATGATCGCGGTGATAGGAGCGGTGTTGCCCGTCGCGCGTCGCCATGCGTTGCATCCGAGTCGGGAGGGAGTGGAGGCGGGAGCCTAAGAGCGAGTGCGCGGCTCTGCTATCCTGCTCGGCTCGATCCGCTCGACATGAACACGCAAGCGATGCTCACGCCGGAGACGATTCCGGCCCGCGACTGGAACGACTGGCGGTGGCAGACGCGCCACCGAGTCCGTTCGCTCGCGGATCTGGCACGCGCGCTCGGCAGACCCGAGACGTCGCACTTGGCCGCCGCCGCGGTCACGGAAGAGTTCCCCGTCGGCGTGTCGCCCTATTACCTCTCGCTCGTGGACGGCGCGGATCCGAACGACCCGATCCTGCGGCAGGTGCTGCCGATCGCGGAGGAAGCGCGATCGGACGAGCAGGAAGTGCGAGATCCATTTCACGAAGAGGAGTTGTCGCCGGTTCCCGGCATCGTGCATCGCTACCGCGATCGCGCTTTGATCGTGCCGACGAACTTCTGCGCGACGCTCTGTCGGCATTGTTTCCGCAAGCGGACCTGGGCGGACGGGTTCTTCGCGCTCGATCGCGGGCAGCTCGGCCGTGCGATCGACTACGTGCGCGCGCACGTCGAGGTGCGCGACGTCCTCGTGACGGGTGGAGATCCGCTGCACCTCGCCGAGGACGTGCTCCAGTTCCTGCTCGACGGATTGAGGAGTGTGTCACACGTCGAGGTGCTGCGAGTCGCGAGCAGAGTTCCCGTCACGCTCCCCCAGCGGATCGATACCGCGATGATCGCGATCCTCCGGCGCGCGGCGCCGCTGTGGTTCGTGACGCACTTCAACCATGCGAAAGAAGTGACCGACTCCGCGGCGGCTGCGCTGCGCGCGCTGATCGACGCGGGAATCACGGTGCAGAACCAGACCGTGCTGCTCGCCGGCGTGAACGACTCCGTCGACGCCCAGCTCGCGCTCTCGCGTGCGCTCCTCAGGCTCGGGGTGAGGCCGTACTACCTTCACCTCGCGGATCCCGTCGCGGGTGCGGGCCACTTCCGCGTTCCCGTCGAAACCGGCATCGAGATCGTGCGCGGCATGTTCGGGAAGGTCGCCGGCTTCGGCATTCCCAGACTCGTGATCGACCTCCCCGGCGGGAAAGGGAAGGTGCCGCTCATGCCCGACTTCTGCGTCGCGCGCGAGGGGGATGACCTGTGGTTCCAGAGCCCGATCGACGGCAGCGCCGTCCGCTACCGAAATCCGCGTGCGCGCTGAACTTGCCAGGAACCCAGGATCCCGCTACGTTTCCCGCCCCTCACTCCCGGATCGTCTAATGGTAGGACAGCGGACTCTGGATCCGCTAGTCTAGGTTCGAATCCTAGTCCGGGAACCATCCATCGCCGCGCGAGCGGGCAGAGGCCGTGGCCGAGAGGTCGCGGCCTTTCGCGTTGCAGGGGACGAGGCGCGAAGTCGGAAGTCGGGCGCGAGATGCGGGTTCGGGATGACGATGCGCGGCGCGCAATGATCGGTCGGAGAGCCGGCACTGTTAACCGGAGAGCGCATTGGGGCGCGGTCTCGGCGACGCATGGCGCCGTTCTCTCCGCCTCTCCGTCGCGGACTCGGAGTCCGCTGCAGATGTTGCAGAGAATCGGGGACGAACGGGACTTCTCTGCAGGACTCGGAGTCCGCGGACTTGGCGATGCAAAGTAAGTGAACTTCGGAGAGAGCGGACTCGGAGTCCTGCAGAGGTGCAGAGACACGCCAGCGGTCGCGAATTCGTGTTGTCCTGGAGCGCCACGGAGAGCGCGCGGCCTCGACTCGATCCGATCCGCGACTAGCGCCAGCTCCGCGCGGCGCCCGCATGACCTACGCCACTCTCGCAGCTAAGCTCCGAGTTCGGTGCCCACGGGAGACTGGGCGTCAGCGCGGAAAGAGGAGGATGATCCGTTGCGCCGACATCGAGCAGCATCGCGTGGCCCGTTCGCATGGCCGGCGATCGTCGCGTTCGTCACGGTCGTCTCCTGCGCGTCTCCGGAGCCGACCCCTGGACCGCTCAACCCCGCAGTGCCTCCGGTCGAGGTCGCGTCGAACAAGACCGATCCGAAGCCCGGCGACGTTGAGATCTCGCTGAAGATCACGTCGCACCCGGACGGCGCGCAGATCTTCTCCGGGGCGAACGCCGACCATCTGGCGCCGACCGGTTTTTCGACTCCGCACACGTTCACAAAGCTTGGGCCGGAACCCTTCTGGGCCGAGCGGTGGTACTCAGTGCGCGCGGAGGGATTCAGGGAATCCCGCACGCGCCTCGAGCAGCAGGAGATCGGCGCGAACGCGTCGATCCACCTAATCATGCAGGCGGTGGCGCTCACGACCATTGGCCTCAAGGTGACGTCGGACCCGCCGGGCGCGCGGATTCAGTTCCGCCCCACGGAAACTAGCCCGTTGAATGACACCGGCTTCGCCACGCCCCACACGCTGACAATGACTGCGTATGACCCGTACTGGCTGCCGAACTACTATGTGCTGTCGAAGGACGGGTACCTGACCGAGAGCGTCTGGTTCGCAGGGACGCAGGTAAACACCAACGGCGAGCTACACGTAAAGCTGAGGCCTGTGGCCACTCCCACGGCTTCCGCGACGCCACCGACACCCCCTGCCGCGTCTGAGCCCGTCGCGTCCGACGGGACCGCCTTTCTCGTTTCGGATGGCGGCTACTTCATCACGAACTACCACGTCGTCGCGGATGGAGCGAAGCACAGCGTGCTCGGCGCCGACGGTATGTGGCATTCGGCATCGCTCATCGGCGTGGACCGAAACACCGACCTCGCCCTGCTGCGCTGTGCAGCCACAGGAATCACGACTCCCGTTGAGTTCGCGGTGGGCCTCCCCCGACTCGGAGAGCAGGTCGTCGTGATCGGCTTCCCGCTCCAGGGAGTGCTCAGCTCCGGCGGTGTCGTCACGTCGGGGATCATCAGCGCCGACCGCGGCATGAACGACAATCCACAAGAGATGCAAGTCAACGCAGAGATCCAGCCGGGAAACAGCGGGGCACCAGTGTTCGATGAGCAAGGACGCGTCGTCGGCGTCGCGTACTCGACGATGAACCCCTTCTTCCTGGCGCAGCACGAGGGAGCATTACCGCAGAACGTGAACTTCGCGGTGAAGGCGTCGGCTGTGAGGAACCTGCTCGACTCGTGGAGAGTGCCGTTCCGGTCGGGGGCGGACGGCGTGGCGCTCTCCGTCGCGGATATCGCGGAGAAACGTCGAGCAGCAGTTACGCGCGTGCGCAGCGAGAAGTGAAAGCGTTCAGACCAGTTTCGAAAGTCCGATTCGCAACAGCATCACCGAAACACTCGCCACCACGCTTCGCATTAACCGGATGTCTCACACAGAGAAAGGTAGTCAGCTCTACATGACGCAAGAAGATTCCGTGACGACCAACACTCGCGCTCTGCTCGAGAGAGTGACAAAGCTGGAAGAATTGCTAGTACGCGCTCATCGCCTCGGGGGATTCTGTCTTGTGGCGTTGCTCAGTAGTGCCTTGATCGGGTTCTCTCTTGCGAGTGGAGCGAACAGCGACGACGTGCTACCAATTGTCCGCACGCGCCACTTAGTCGTTGTCGATGAGAATGGGCGGGACTGTATAGAGCTCCAGGCATTCATGGGTACGCGAACGTTCAGCATGTACGGTCATGAGGACCTCTCACTTCGCGAAAGTCTAATTCAATCCAACCACGCGCGAATCGACAGACTCAAGCTCGAGCTTGACGCGAAAACTAGCGAATCGCGACGCCGTGAAATCGACTCAGAGCTTGAAAAGAGCGTGCGTGAAGACGAGCGCCTAAGGACCGCGAAGCTCGATCCATTGATGGATGAGAAGAAGCCGGTCACCCGAGTGTTTCTGAGCGTCATGCCTTCACAGGTACCGCGTGATCCAACTGCTGGGAACTCTCAGGAACGTGTCAGTCTCGCGCTGAGCAACGTCACTGGCATGGAATGTGCACAGATGTCCGTTGGAACAACTGAGTCGTCCGTTGAACTGCGAGACTCAGGTTCACTTGTCTCACGACTGCGAATGGCCTTGGACAGCGGCAGAGCCCACTTCTCCATCGCAGATAAGGCCGGCCTCGTTCGGGCGGTCGCGGGTGAGTGTGAATTGACTTCGAGCTCGTCTGGTGCAGCTCTGACAACAGCCCCGACCGTCGTCGTATTCGATCCAAGTGGTTCGGTCCTGTTTCGCGCAGACAAGTGACGAGGTTCGTTGGCGCAGCGCCGGGATGTGTCGAGTGCGATCGCGCGCGTTGAATTGTCCCGCCTCTGGCGCTCCTTTTCGACTGCGGCCCATGGTCACAACACCATTTTTCGGAGCGGGCGAAAAGCGCGTAGGACCGTGAACGTGAAGACGTACGCGACGCACTCGGGACTACTCGACGTGACGGTTGCGGATCCGCCCGACTTCTACCTCGTGGTCGCGGGCCCGAGCGCGCCTGCCGCGACCTCTCGCGGGACGCACAGGCCACTCGTGATCGAGGCCATCTACGTGCTCGCGCACGCGGACTGATCGCGCGCTGCGTGAGGTCGGGAATCGCGGGGTCCGTGACGAAGGAGATCTGGACGAAGGCGTGCGTGTTCCCGAGCACGTGCGCGGAGTTTTTGATCACCGAGGAGGAGAGGGAGTTGCTGCGGATGTTCGGCGGGAAAGACACCTGAGCGATCGCGGTGCACAGACGCGGCGTAGGAACGAGCCGCCGATCATCATGCGCGCCGTTGTGTGCCGCGGCGAAGGCGCTTATTTTGCTCCCCGGGTTGGATGATCCGTGCGGTGGAGATAAACCAGCGAGGAGGGGTAAGTGACGCGGATGTCTCTCTTGGCGTCCTGGACAACGTGGGCACTGAAGCGGGCCGCCTTCGTTGGGATCGCGTTGGCGTTCGTCTCATGCACCGCAGTCCCAGTCCCGTACGAACCGCTGAACAAAGAGTTCACGATCACGGGACCAAGGGACAAGGTGTTCGACGCGGCGCTCTCTGCGGCCAACTCGTTGAATCTGAACGTAGCGGTTCTTGAAAAGAGCAGCGGCCTCGTGCGGTTCGAGCGCTCGGTGCTCGACGCCTTCGCGCTCGACAAGTACTGCAAGTACCCGTGGGCGAAGTCGCATGACGGAGCGCCGTGGGACACGTTCGCAAACTGGAATGTTCGATCCGTTCAGAACCGGTGCGGCACAGTAACCGGGACACTTAGCCTGTCGACGCTGTTGACCGACCTTGGGAACGGGACAACCAAAATGTCAGTCCGGTCCGAATTCACGGCGCAGAACGCGCTTGAGCGATCGAATTGCAACTCTCGGGGAATCCTCGAGGAGGAGTTCATGGAGCGAGTGCGGGCGAATCTGCAACTCAATCAACCGTGAGCCTAGGTCTACACGAGAATCCCAATGGAAGTCGCGAAGCTAGTTGTGAAACTGCTCTCAATCCTCGCCTGGCCCGGTGTTGTCGTGGGATTCGCATGGGCCTTTCGCGATCCCGTGCAGACGATTCTACGTGAACTCGTCAAACGCCTGTCACTTGCGACCAAGCTCTCTATGGGGAGCTTCTCTCTCGAAGTGCAGGAGAACGCGAGGCACTTCGGTGGCGCATCGCTGGCGATCGACGTTGGGACCCTGACCAAGGAGGCCGTCGAAGTGCTGCTCCGGACTCCCCGGAGCGGCGCGATGAGGCTGCTCACTGAGCGAAAGTTCAGAACCGACCGCGAGGTTGCGATTCCAGCGGATTGCAACATCGACGCGCTGATTGAGCTACGTGATCGGGATCTCGTCAAGTTTGCGCAGCCACTTGAGCCGTTCCTGAGACACCTAAGAGACCTTCCGTCGTCAACTGCGCCACTCCCCGGAAACATCCAGTGGTATTCTATGCAAGGGGCGAGCGGCGCGATTCGTGAGAAGGACTTTCTGGGCCAGGAATACGTTCTTACTGACAAAGGACGGATGGCGGCAGACGCCATTGTGAAGGCTGTCGGCGCGGAACTCGCCCGCTAGGCAGAAATGGCAGAATGGAGCCGGCATTCGCGGCGGAGACCTGGGGAAGGCCAGAACATTGCGCGGCCGTGAGCGCCTAGCGACAGCGCAGACCCATGGAATTCACTCGGAAGCGACTGAAGAACTACTTGGGTCGGGACACGGTCTGGGCCGTCGACGGTAAGCATCGGCTCAGAGTGGTTGGTAGGACGACGTACAAATGCCCGATCAATGAGACCTTCGCCGAGTTTCTCGTTACGCATCTTAAATGGACTCTTGGGAGAGACTGGGTGAAGTCGGAGGTCTCAAAGTCTCCGGACTCGCGCCATCCGATCATGAGCTGGATATACGACTTGTGGGAGATGTCGAAGAATCTGGTTCCCGAGAATCATGATCGACGTCCCGTTCCGGCTGAGTCACCAGGAAGCGTACGTGACCTACTCGCATTAGCCTATGATGTGTATCAATTGGCGCATACCGACAATACTCCCAGCAATGCGGTCAAGCGCCTGCGCAGCCGAAAGAGCTACCAAGGAGCGATGTACGAAATCGCAATCGCCGGAGTATTCGCGCGCCTCGGATGTAGCCTCGTGTATCTGGACGACGGACGGAACGATCCGCATCCGGAATTCGTGGCGAGAATCCCGCGACTTGCGGTGCAGGTTTCGGTTGAGGCCAAGAGCCGGCAGCGCCCCGGTGTGCATGGGCGACCGGGCACGGCCGATGCAACAAGCGCCGCGCGCGGCGATCTCGCCGATCTGGTTACCAGAGCACTCAAACAGCTGCCGGACGGGATGTCCGGTATCGTGTTCGTAGATATGAACGCTCCCAAGACTCCTGATCTACCGTTCGACGCCAAGCCGTGGAGGTCCGAAGTCGAGCGTGCGGTCCTTCCCTTCACCTCGACGAGCGCGAGCGCACCCAGCCGCGTGGAGTGTGTATTCGTCACGAATCTATGTTCTCAATACGACGCGATCGCGCCTGGCCTTGGGGGCGAGGTAGTGTGTGTGTTGCCTCGAAATGCACGGAATCACATTCCGCCAACGTTCTTACATGCGGTCACAATCGCCCTCACGCAGCATGGAGAACTCCCGCCTGATGTCTACTGAGCGGTCATGCGGGATCGTCCTATTCTCAATTCCCAGAGTGAAGTAGCGACGCGTGGACGGCCCCCGCCCCGTCGATCGTCGAAGTGCGTGAGGATGGTGAGAGAACAAGTTCGCGCGTCACGCCCTCCGCTCGAGCTCGTGCACCAAGAACGTGAACGCCCCGTCCGTCGCGTACACCGCGTGCTTCTCGCCCGTCGCGTCCGCGGCATTCCGCGCCGCCGCGAACGCGGCCCTCGCGGTCGCGTGGTCGGTGCGTCGGTCGGCTCCGGCCGAGTCGTCGCACGGCAGCACGGCGTAGGTCAGGCGCTGCCGGGTCGCACGATTGTGCCGTTCCGCCTTCATCGCTCGCCCTTCAGGTACTTCTCCGCGGCCGCGTGCGCCTCGGCCCCGCGCCCGAGCATCTGCGCCGCCTTGACCAGCGCGTCGAGCGCGGCGACCGACCGCGCGTGGCGCTCGGTGTCAAGGTCCGCCCTGTCAGGTCCACCTCTGGTTCGGCCAAGCAGGTCCACCT